>JABWAJ010000630.1 GCA_013361075.1 Saprospiraceae bacterium
CTTCTGTAATGCCTCCGTGGTCAGAATCGAGCAGGATTTTCCACTGGTTTTTCTCTTTTTTTAAAATGACATTAAATTTTCCAAAAAAATCCTGTTTGGGTTTTCCATCCTGTTGGTAAGAAGTGCGGTAATAGCCGGTTTCATAGGCAAACGAATCCACTGCGGAACGGTATTCGAAACGCAGCTCTATGGTGCGGTTTTGCTTTTCACGCAGGTTGCGTTCATCGCCTCTTTTCTGGTTATCATAGTAAGTTTGCCAGTCCAGTGTTTCCGGTGTTCCTTCCAAGCCCAACCGAATGATGTGCTCAGAATGTACAGCCATGAATTCATCCGTATTTCCCTCTGAAAAATGTCGGATAAAAGGTTTCCAGACTTGTTCATTGATTTCCTGCCGGGCTGTCTGGGCGTGGAGCAACATGCCCGACAACATGAATAGCATAAAAATAGTATTTTTCATAACAATCGGGTTTTTATGGTCCGTTGAGCATGTAGCTGATGCTTTTCCCAACCTACCTGAGTGATTTATACAAATACTAACGGTCGTTTTCAGTTATTCAATGGTCAGTTTTGAAGAAAAAACCCTTTGGCGGCTAATGACTTGCACAAAATAGATGCCTGAACTAAGGTTTTCTGTATGAACCGGCCATAAGTTCTCGTTCTGGCTGGAAAAGGCTACCAGGCGCCCGGCAGCGTCAAACAGAAAAAACTGCTTTTCTTCCGGATCGTTTTCGGTAAGTTGAATGGATACTACCCCTGATCCGGGATTGGGAAATACCTTTAGCCCTCCTGTTTTTAATACCGGCGCTTCTGTATCTACCACAACGGCCTCAATATCTGTCCGGAAAATGGAAATCCCTCCGCTAAAATTACCAACCACCACATCCAACCAGCCGTCTGCATCAATGTCATCAAAGTCAAGGTGGACCTGATTGCCTTCTTTGATGCCACCATAAGCTGGTTCGAGCAGTTGAAAGGCCCCAAATAGATTGCCTTCTATATTGCCATAGGTCTTTATGTTCCCGTTGGTTGTTCCGACAAATAATTTCCAGGCATCGTTGATCTTCAAAAAGACAGGATGAGCATACCCGTCAAGAAAGCCTGGCGGGCAGGAGTTTACATTCCCGAGGCCGGAAAAAATTGTTTCGAAAGTATTGTTTCCCAAACCTTTCGCGAAGTTGAGGTTACAGTTTTTTTCACCGATAACCAGGTCACTGATGCCATCTTCATCCAAATCAACAATCTGCACCGTACTGGCTTGTCCTACATCAATTCCAAAATTGTTGTACTGCACCGGGCCAAACGCAAGCGGATTGCCCGGCCCGGCTATGTTTTCCATAAAAAACAAAGCACCATTTTGTTCGCCCACGATCAAATCGAGGTCATTATCGTTATCCATATCGCCAAAGGCAGGTGCAAAAGCAAAGGTAGCCGAACTGCTGAATTGACTCATCCCCAGCCAGTCTTCATCTACCAACAGGAACGAAGGGTGGGTTGCAGTTCCCGTATTTTTAAACAAAAAAAGGCGGGCATCCTTTTCTCCCAAAGGCACATAATAACTGTAATTTCCAATAACCAGGTCTTTCAGGCCATCAGCGTTGTAGTCTACAAAAACGGGATAGGCTCCGGATCCCAGGTCAACCATATCTTCGATCAGGAAATTTTTCTTCTGGAAGGAAAATGCAGGCTGCTGTGCCGTGTTCACATTCTGATAAAACCACAACGCATCATAACTATCTGAAGACTGCCGGCTGTTGGGTGCTGCCAGCAGGTCATTTTTGCCATCATTGTTCACATCAAGATAAAAAGTGGCAGGAAACACCGGAATGTCAACAGATAAATTATAACTCGGAAACATGGTGTCCTGCTGATGAAACCATGCCTCCTGGCAACTACCCTGATTCGTCAGGTAATTGATGGAATTGAACGTAATGTCGCCGAGGACCAGTTCTTTATCGCCGTCGCCGTCGCCATCAAAAGTAAGTAAAGAAGAGCCGGAATGGCGAAAATTGATCGGGTCTTCTCCACTGGTCAAATTGCCGGCACAATCGCCCGGAGCATTGCCAAATTCGACAGCCGGAGAAAAGGAATTTTCGTAAATCCCTCCCCAGCAATTGTCTACAAATCTGAAAATCAAGCTATCTCTGCCAAATCCCATTTCCACCGATCGGTTGGCAAAAAACTCTACATAACCTCCTCCTATATTGAACGTTGCGATATCGAGGTCGCCGTCGCAATCCAGGTCGTCAATTGCCGGATAATCAATGGTACTAACGTAGATCTGGGTAGACGATCCATTGGGCAATGGGAAAAAAATAATATTAAACGAGGTATTGAAATTAAAGCGTTGAAATTTCAACTGGTTGTTTTCATAATACCCGCGATAAACCATGATCCCTCCGACAGGTTGGTCGGGGTAGGCGAAAATGTCCATAGCTCCGTCGTTGTTAAAATCCCGAAGCAAAACCCAGTTTTCAAGACGTGGAAAATTGGCAGCATATTCCGGTGCGAACACATAAGAAGAAGTTCCGGGGGTACCGGCATTGAGAAAAGTTAACTGGCGGTTGCCCTCACGATCAAAGACATAAAGATCCTGAATGCCGTCATTATTGAAGTCTGCTGCCGAAAGTTGGGGAGCATTCAACCCTCCTGCCAGTGGAAAAGCCAGTGTTTTACCTTCCACTACAAATGGAATGTCAAGACGCTCAAAACTTTGGGAGAAACCGGTCTGAAAGATCAAAAAAAACAGAAAAAAGGTGGGATACAGGAGCTGTTTGTACATAAACACGGCATTAATTTTTAGACTATTCGACGGAAATGCTTTTCTTAGGGGCTGCTTTCCAGCAAAACAGCCTTCGTGCATCAAAGGTGGTCAAAAATACAAAAACTTGAAAGTGAAATTCCGACATCTCCTTTTGTTTGCGCAGCTTTGTTGGCTATCTGTCAATTGGGCTGTTAAAATAAGATTGCCCAAACATTAACCATGGAAAAAATCAACTACCCGTTGCTATGTTTCAATATCGGTGAAAATGCTGTTCTTGGCATGCTGGTCGGGACAGAATACGAAGTTGTGGAACGCGATCTGGAACAGGTAAAAGCTACCCTGAGCGATT
>JABWAJ010000058.1 GCA_013361075.1 Saprospiraceae bacterium
CTCTGTGGCGCCGCCGGCTGAGGCGCCATTGGCTTTCCCGATGCCGCGCTGGCGGATGTCGGCATCCGATCTTGCGGATCTGCTCGACTACCTCAAAAGCCTGGAGTGATGGCCATGAAGCAAGCTGAAGCGGCCGCGGCCTTTGACCGCCTGGCCGTCCAGTACGATGCGTGGTACACGACGCCACTGGGCGCCTTCGTCAATGCCCGCGAGCAAGCGCTTCTTTTTGAATTGACCAAAGTGCGGCCGGGAGAGCAGGCGTTGGATGTGGGCTGTGGTACGGGAAATTACACCTTGGCTCTGGCACAACGTGGCATCCAGGCTATGGGGGTGGATCTGTCGCCGGCAATGCTAGCCGTGGCAATCAGCAAGGCAAAAGAAGCCAGGGTGCTCCAGCCCAATATCCAGTGAAAAACAGCAATGAAAGCAATGCTGAACCAGCCCATGAAGATGTAGGAAATGAACATGGCACCATAGTAAAACCCGGGTTCCGGCATAAAATTCTGGCCACAGTGATCGCAGCGGTCTTTCATGTCAAAAGAGCGCTTGAATGAAAAAGAGCCGGTATAAAACAAATCAGACGAGTGGCAGGTAGGACATTTGAACTCAAATATGCTGTATGCCTTTCTGCCTTTTGAAAACATTCCCATAATTCAATTTTATGGCGCAATATATGAACAAATGTTCATACAGATAGGTTTAATGCAAATTTTCCGGTGTATTTTTGTAGTTCATAAAACAAGTGATATGAAAAAGATACTGTTTATCCTTCCTGTGCTTGCCTTCGTAACTTCCTGTCAAGATCAGCAAGTATCCACAACATCAAGCACTGATCCGGCAACGGGTGCTCAGCCTCAATTCTCTTCTTATTCGGCTGCTGGTGGCGGGGCAACAAGCCTGGACAAATACTGGTATCAGGGTAAAGCCGAAATTTCGCACTATGCGTTGCAACAAAACCGCTATAAGGATATCCACGAAGGAGAAGCCGTGATGATTTTCGTAACGGAAGATTTTCTTACCGATAAACAGGTAAAAAACGACCAGTACCAAAATCCCAATTCGATCCCAATCCTGAAAAATAATATCGTGTGCAAGTTTCCCACCGGTATTTACGATTATTCGATGATGACCTCCGTTTTTACCCCGGTGAATACCCAAAAGTATCCGCGCACCATGAAGGTAACTGCAAGTTCACAGGAATGGTGCGGGCATACCTTCATGCAAATCAACGACCGGGATAAAGGCTATGCCGTGTCGTTGCGTTCTTACTTTGAAATGGAAGGCGATCAGGACAATGTGGTTGCACACACGCTTCTTGAAGATGAGTTATTCAACCGAATCAGAATGAATCCTTCGGGGTTGCCTTCCGGAAAAATCAAAATGCTCCCGGGTACGATGGTGGCTCGCCTGATGCACAAAGAATTTCAGCCGCTTGACGCGGAAATCAGCGTAACCCCTTACGACGGCAGGGAATTTACTGGCAGTGCGTTGCAGGTGTGCCGGGTGGTGTACCCGACATTAGACCGTACGCTGGAAATTGTGTTTGAAAAGGAAGCTCCCTTTATCATCGCAGGCTGGAAGGACACCTATCTTTCCATGTTTGACAAAAAAATGAAAAGCACCATAGCGCGCCGAACCAACACGCTGCTCGATGCTTACTGGAGCCACAACGCTTTGTCAGACCAACCGATGCGCAAAGCACTGGGATTGACCACGTTTGTAAAATAGCTCTAACAACGATCCAGGGCTTTCAGCAGGATGGCGCAGGCCTCGCGGATTTGAATTTCAGAAATAACCAAAGGCGGCGCAATCCTCAGAGATCGGTTGTTGAATAAAAACCAGTCAATGATCAGGCCTTTTTCCAGACAGGTTCGGATGACGGCCTGCACTGCATCAAAATTGCTGAGTTCAACTGCGATCAGGAGTCCGGCACTACGAATTTCCACAATGGCCGGGTGCTGCAAAAGCTGGACGAAAAGCGCAGCTTTTTGCTCAACCTGTTCGATCCAACCTCCGCCAAGCAATGTTTCGAGTGTTGCCAGGGCGGCGGCACAACAAACCGGATGCCCGCCAAAGGTCGTGATATGGCCAAGCATGGGGTTATCCGCCAAAACCTTCATCTTGTCCTCTGCAGCAACAAAAGCAGCAATGGGCATGCCACCCCCCATGCCTTTACCCAACAAAAGCACATCCGGGACAATCCCGTATTGCTCGAATGCAAAAAGGGTACCGGTGCGCCCATAACCAGCCTGAATTTCATCCAGGATCAGCAGTGTACCTGTCTCCGTGCACCGCTGACGCAGCTGGCGCAGGTAATCAGATGCGGGTTTGCGCACGCCCCATTCTGCCTGTACCGTTTCTACGACCACACCGGCTGTTTTTTCAGTAATTTGCGACAACTGCTCCGATTCATTAAAGTCAATGTGTCCGATACCAGGCAGGAGCGGGTGGTAGGGGGCTGTAAAATCCTTTGGCCACATAAGGCTGGCAGCGCCCTGGGTACTGCCGTGGTAAGCATGTCGACAGGCAATAATTTCGGCGCGGCCTGTAAATCGCTTGGCTAATTTCATGGCTCCTTCTGTGGCTTCGGTGCCTGAATTGACAAAATAGGTGCTGTTCAACTCCTGGGGCAATAACCCGGCAAGGCGGGTAGCCAATTTTACCTGGGGAGCAAGCACATATTCACCATAAACCATTGTATGCCAGTAGCGGTCGAGCTGCGATCGGATGGCCGCTGCCACTTGTGGATGCCGGTGCCCCAACACACTGACGCCAATTCCGGCAATGAGGTCGATGTAAGTATTGCCCGATGTATCGTACAGGTAAATCCCTTCGGCGTAGTCAATCTCCAAAGCTAATGGGAAAGGGCTTGTTTGTGCCAGATGCTGAAGAAAAAGTTGGCGCTGGTTCATGTCAGAACTTCAATTGATTGGGCACAAAAGTAAACCAAAAAAGAAGGGCTGCCCCAATGGACAGCCCTGTTGTGTTGATATTTGTTTGGATTATTATTCCGACCAGATGAAGGCAATCCGGCCGGGGTTTGAAATGGGGCTATTTTCATCAAAATCACAAAAACCTAATATTTACCGTATATTGTTAGTTCAAACGAGTCATGTCACGCACCAAAATCTTTCCGCGGTTGAAATAAATCAGATCAGATTTTCTGAGCTCATTGAGCACCAAGGTCACGGTCTGCCGGGAAGTACAGGTGATATTGGCAATGTCCTGATGCGTAAGGGAGTGCTTGAGCAGCATTTCGTAGCCAACTTTGCGGCCCCGATCATTTACTGATTCTTTGATAAAATCAATAATGCGCGTGCGGGCGTCTTTGAAAATCAAGGATTCTAATTTGTCTTCTGCCCGGATGAGCCGACTGCCGATCAATCCCATGAAAGCACTGCACAATTCGAAGTTTTTGCGCATCAATTGCTTGAAATCTTCCACTTTGATCAGATAAAGGTGCACGTCTTCACGAAGTGCCTGGGCAAAATCCTGGCGCTGCAATTCTCCCACCATACCCAATTCTCCGAACACAGCCGTTGGGTGGATGAGCGCTTTAATGACCTCTTTGCCATCCATGGAATGGGTAGCTATTTTCACTACCCCCCTCGATAAAAAATAGAGGGTGTCAGAAGCATCGCCAGGCGTGTAGAGTACCCCGTATTTGGGAACAATTTTATACTCCAGCATGCTTGTCAACTGTTCGCGCTCTCCCCCGGAGAGTACATTGAACAACGGGAAGTAAGAAAAAAAGGCATTTTGTACTTCGACATTCATAATGCTACCTTTTTGGAATGAATAATAGCCGCTTAATGATTTTGCGCCAATCGCGCTTTTCCTTCTTTTGTTTTGGGGTTGTAATCTATCAGACACTAATCGTTGCCTATCCCCCTATGCAAGGGATGTTTTTTTGTAAAAAAATATTTTCCTCATCCCAAAAACGGCTGTATAAGCCATCCGGGGAGGAAAATATTTTGCGAAAGCACTTGCAGGTTAAGAAAGTCCGTCTATCTTTGCAGTCCTATTTGAAACCGCGGGGTGGAGCAGTTGGTAGCTCGTTGGGCTCATAACCCAAAGGTCGTAGGTTCGAGTCCTGCCCCCGCTACTACTCAAAAGGGAAATCCGTCTTCGGGTTTCCCTTTTTTTATTTATCTAGTCTGATAGAATCCCTTTTTTTCTCTATTATTGCCCATCTTTTTAGGGTGTTTTCACGCATTGAATGCATGCGGAGCGCCCAAGCAGCTTATACTTGTCATACATACCACCTTAACATCCAATACATCATGAGGAATCGGGTCGTTATTGAAAATGTAAAACCTGAAATTGACAACGGGCACTTTTTCATCAAAAGGATACCCGGGGAACGTGTAGATGTAAGCGCCGACATTTTCTCTGACGGCCATGACGTGCTTCGGGCAGTGCTTCAATTCAAACACGAGAGTGAGAAAAGCTGGTCGGAAGTTCCTATGGCCGAAGAAACCAATGATGTTTGGAAAGCCTTTTTTACGGTAGCCAAAGAGGGCTTCTATGAATACCGGATCGAAGCCTGGGTGGATCATCTGAATACCTGGTACAAAGGGTTTCTGAAAAAACAGGAAGACGGCCAGGATATGGCCGTGGAACTCAAAATTGGTGCAGATTTGCTCCGAAAAGCAGCAGTTTCCAAAACCGACAAAGCAAGTAAGCTCGCTAAAGTCCTCGAAGGGAAATATGAAGCCGCAGTAGCAGCAGTCATACATGAAGATTTTGCCGTTACCGTATCGGAGTTTCCGCTCAGACAATTCCAGACGGTTTACCACAACCACCTTCGGGTGCGCGTGGGCCGGAGCAAAGAACTTTTTAGCGCCTGGTATGAGTTTTTCCCCCGATCTACGGCACTCCTTCCCGGCAAACACGGTACGTTCAAAGATGCGACCCGCCTGTTGCCCCGCATTCAGGAAATGGGCTTCGATGTATTGTACATGCCACCGATTCACCCGGTTGGTAAATTGAACCGGAAAGGAAAAAACAACGCAGTAACTGCAGAACCAGGAGACCCCGGCTCACCCTGGGCTATCGGCAGCGAAGAGGGAGGGCATAAAGCCGTTGCTCCCGAACTGGGCACGCTGGAAGATTATAAAAAACTCATCCGGGAAGGTGAAAAACTGGGCATCGAAATTGCACTTGACCTGGCATTCCAGTGTGCACCGGATCATCCATACATCAAAGAACACCCCGAATGGTTCCTTTGGCGCCCCGACGGCACCATTATGTATGCTGAAAATCCTCCGAAAAAATATCAGGACATTGTTCCAATCAACTTTGAAACGGATGACTGGGAAAACCTGTGGAATGAACTCAAAAGCATCGTTTTGTTCTGGGTGGAACAAGGGGTAAAGATCTTCCGCGTAGACAACCCGCATACCAAACCCTTCCGTTTCTGGTCATGGCTGATTGGTGAAGTCCAGCGCGAACACCCCGGCGTTCTCTTTTTGTCAGAGTCATTCACACGGCCCAAAGTAATGGCAGAATTGGCCAAAGGCGGCTTTACCCAATCCTACTCCTATTTTACCTGGCGCACCACCAAAAAGGAAATGGAGGAGTATATGACCGAGCTGACTCAAACCGAATTGCGCGAATATTTCAGACCGAATTTTTGGCCGAATACTCCCGATATTTTGCCCTTTGAATTGATGGGGGCCAATGTAAATGCCTTCGTTAAACGGCTGTTTATGGCTGCTACCTTGTCTTCCAACTATGGACTTTACGGGCCTGCTTATGAGTTTTTGGAAAATTCGGGCAACACCAACGGCAAAGAAGAATACCACAACTCAGAAAAATATGAACTCCGGCACTACGACTGGAATGAGCGGAACCGGCTCACAGAAGCCATGACCAAAATAAACAAAATCAGACGCGAAAATCCTGCTTTACAAACCACCTGGAACATTCAGTTCACACGTACCGATAGCGACCATCTGATGAGTTACCTCAAAACAACAGACGATCTGAGCAACGTTATCTGGTGCATTGTCAATTTTGATACTCAGTATGCTCAATCCGGATTTGTAGAGGTGCCCAAAGCTCTGCTTAAAATAACAGGACGGGTAAACATCAAAGTGACAGATCTGCTTACCGGGGAGGTTTACCACTGGTTTAATGACTGGAACTATGTAGAAATCAACCCTTACAAGTGGCCGGCCCATATTTTTAAGGTGGAATTGTAAATTGTCTTCATACAGGATTTCCAAACAAAATAAACACATGAAAAAAACAATTACTCTGTTCCTGGCTGCCCTATTTTGTAGTGTGGGATTACTCTCCGCTCAGGTCAGCTTTACAAAAGCCAATACCGGCCTCGCTAATTCCTTCAGTGGTGTGGCGATTGCGGTGGTGGACATGAATGCAGACGGATTTGACGACATCGTACATTTGAATCAGGGCCGGATACTGACCATCGAATATCAAAAACCTGATGGTTCGGGCTTTACAACCCTTGAAGTAGGCAGCGTTTCAGGGCAAAGCCAGTGGAGCATGTGTGTAGCCGATGTGGACAACAACGGCTACAACGATGTGCTCGCAGGCGGACGTTACGATGGCGTAAAACTGTACCAGGCTGAGGCCAATGGCAGCAACTTTGTCATGAATATGCTCCCTGGGGCAGGGATTTTTATTCAGGGCTCCAATTTTGCCGACATCAACAACGATGGCTGGCTGGATGTATTTGCCTGCCACGACGATGCTGCCGGCCGTATCTGGGGCAACGACGGAACAGGTGCTTTGGTGGAAGCCAACAATTGGATCAACCTCGCAACCGTGCCTGTTTCCGACAACTCTGGCAACTATGGCAGCGTTTGGTCTGATTTCGATAACGACGGTGACCTCGATCTCTACATCGCCAAGTGTCGTCAGGGAGTGAATAACCCTGCCGACCCGCGCCGCATTAATGCGCTTTATGTCAATGACGGCACGGACAATTACACGGAAGCTGCTGAAGCCGCCAACCTTAAAATCGGCGCTCAATCCTGGACAGCTGATTTTGGAGACATTGACAACGATGGCGATATGGATTGTTTCATCACCAACCACGACGTGCCCAGCATGCTCATGCTCAATGATGGAACTGGTGTTTTTACCGATATTGCTGCTACCAGTGGCGTAGTAGTAAGTGGCCTGCCCATTCAGGGTATTTTCCGCGATTTTGACAACGACGGTTGGGTGGATATTATCGTTTCAGGTACACAGCATCAAATTTTTCACAACAACGGCAACCTGACCTTTTCGCCGGTAACCGGCCTTTTCAATAGCGATGAGATTGAGTCTTTCGCTGTTGGAGATTTGAACCACGATGGCAAACTCGATATTTATGCGGGCTACGCACAGGTTTATACCACGCCGAGCAATATTCCCGATGCCGTCTGGCTCAATACCGGCGCAGCCAACAATCACTTTTTGTCGGTTTCACTGGTTGGTACCAGCAGTAACCGCAACGGCGTTGGTGCCCGCATTACCATCTATGGCGCCTGGGGGCAGCAAATCCGTGAAGTGCGTTCCGGTGAAAGCTACGGCATCATGAACTCGTTTTCACAAAACTTCGGGTTGGGTACTGCTACTGAAGTGGATTCCATTGTTGTAAAATGGCCTTCTGGTCAGGTAGATACTTATTTTGATCTGGATGCTGATCAATTCATTACCCTCATTGAAGGCACCTGCATTTCGCCAGATGTAGCACTTGCTGCAGATGGACCGCTTACTTTTTGCAGCGGCGAAAGTGTGACGCTTTCCGCACCGGCTGGTTTTTCCAACTATACCTGGTCAAACGGCAGTACGGGTGACGCTATTTTAGTTACTGAATCCGGAGTTTACAGCGTTGTTGTAAATGAAGGCAATGGCTGCTTTTCTACTTCTTTGCCTTTGGTAGTAACAGTTGATCCGGTAGAAACCCCATCCATCAGTGTAAGCGGCGATACCTTGTTTTGCCAGGGCAGCAGTGTTGAGCTGACAGCCAGCGATGCCACAGCGTATACCTGGTCTACCGGGGCGGTTACGCCCTCCATTTCAGTTACTGAAACCGGTGATTACAGCGTAACAATCCAGGGCCTGTGCGCCGAATTCTCCTCCCCGGCAGTGCATGTGGAAGTACTGGCGGCGCCTGCTCCTGAAGTCTTTCCGGATACGGTGATCCTGAGTGGTGACGCTGTACTGCGGGCCATTGGTGATAATCCGCAGTGGTACGATGCGCCAGTAGGTGGTACGTTGCTTGCAGAAGGGGATTCCCTGCTCATTCCATCCCTTGCTGAAACCACTACTTTTTATGTGGAAGATGCAGAATTTTATCCCGGCCCTACTTATTTCGGCGGAATTCCGGATCATGCAGGCAATACGAATTTCAGTGGCAGCCAGTTTAACGGCCAGTTGATTTTTGATGCCCACCAACCCTTCACACTGAATTCGGTGAAGGTGTACACAGATACGCCGGGTGAACGTACCATTGAATTGGTCAATTCTGCCGGCACAGTATTGCAAGCCCTCGATGTACAAATAGATTCCGGCACGTTTGTGATTCCGATCTTTTTCAACGTGCCGGCAGCCAACGACCTCGTGCTTACAACGAATGCCGCAAAAAATATGGAAGTGCTGGGTACCACCAGCCCCCGTCTGCGCCGCACCAATGGTCCGGTAAATTACCCTTATGTAGTGCCGGGCGTTCTTGACATCAAAGGCTCCAACCTTGGTGAGGAGGTGTATTACTATTTCTACAACTGGGAAGTGAAACTCGGGGATACAGAATGCACCAGTGCCCGCGTACCGGTTGAAGCAGTCCTGACGATTCCAAACGGGACCAACGAAACGCCGCAGGCTGGTCGTTTGAAGGTTTATCCAAACCCGGGCAACAGCGAAGTATTTGTGGCACTTCCCGAACTTTCCGGTCTGGCAACCCTCCGGGTATTCAACCTGAATGGTGCCGCATTGCTGAAGCAAACAGTAGCGCCGGGCCAAACCCGGGCAACGCTTTTTGTGCAGCAATTGCCTGCCGGTGTCTACACTGTAAAAGTGGAGGATGCAGGCAAAGTTTGGGTTGGAAAACTGATCGTGCAACAATTCTAAAACCCGGAATCCATAGCATCCGCGTTCCTGACAAAAGCTCCAAAGGGAACGCGGATGCCCCATGGTTACGGAAAGAATAAAAATGCTCTGCTGCTCAAGGTTTTAAACAACACTGTGTAATTTCCTGAGCATGCGTACACCTGCTGCGCTCTTCTTCCCCTTCATCCCAACCACTTCTTAAATCCGGCTGCTTTTTCTTTGCTTACCATCACTTCCGGCGCTGGTTTCAGGCGAAGGGTGATGAAAATTTTTCCCGTGAAATCAGTTTCATACTTTGCAATGTAAGGCAGGTGGACAAGAGCCTGGCGGTTTGCCCGGAAAAAAACGGCAGAATTGACCAGCTCTTCCACTTCGTCGAGGGAGCGGTAATCGGTGATATACCGCTGTCCGGATTTATCAAAAAGAAAAATGACTTCCTGGTCTTTTAAAAAGCAAACTACTTCCTCCACCGCTACCAACACCACACTGCGCCCGCTATGCACAGCAAAACGCTCTTTGTAGCCCGGCATGTTGGTGAAATTTTGCAGCAATTGGCGCAGCCCCGCAGAAAACTGTTCGTTGCTGAATTTGTCCTGCAACGCATGAAATTTGTCGAGCGCCGATTTTAATTCCGGCAGGTCAATGGGCTTGAGCAGGTAATCTACACTATTGAGGCGGAAAGCACGGATGGCATATTCATCAAAAGCAGTGGTGAATATTACAGGAATGCGGGTATGCGCCTGCAAAGCATCAAAACTAATGCCGTCTGAAAGCTGGATATCTGATAAAATGAGATCGGGCACAGGGTGGCTGGCAAACCAATCGCGGGTTTCGCGGACACTGGCCAAAGGGCCGTGAACAACAGCAGCCGGCTCTAGTTCACGGAGCAAAGCCAACAGGTTTTCTCCTACCAAAGGTTCATCTTCTAAAATCAAAATGGTCACAGCAGGGGAATTTTTATGGTAAATTGATGTTCCGTTTGTTCGATCAGTACCGGATTTTCACTCAGATAACTGTAAAGGGTCCGTAGTTGTTCCAGCCCTTGCTGGTTAGAGCCGCTGATGGTGCTCCTTTTTTGCAGGTTGTTTTGTACCAATAAATAATTTTCCTGATCAAAAACCGCAATGGTCAGTGGTGCCTTAGGGTGCACTTCATTGTGTTTGATGGCATTGTCTATGAGCATCTGCAGCGTTACCATCACAATATCCCGATCTTTGGCTGCTTCGCTGAGGCGGAGGTCAATGTGCAGGGCGTCTCCATACCGAATATTGAGCAAGGAGATGTAATGCTCAATGAAGCGCAGTTCCGTTTCTATGGAGACTACCTCTTTTTCTTTGTTTTGCAAAACATAGCGGTACACCTTCGACAAATGAGAGATGTATTGCGAAGCCAGGTCGGGATTGCTTTTTACCAGGCTCTGCAAAGAAGACAGGGAATTGAACAGGAAATGCGGGTTGACCTGATTTTTGAGGTTGTGGTAACGCATCATGCTTTTCTCTTTCTCTAATCGTTCGGTCTTGACCACACCTTCTTTCCAACGCTGGATGAAATAGTGGGTAATGAGCGCCAGGTTGACAGCTAGGGCAAAAAAAACATCCAGCAAAATGATCGTGCTTGTTGTGAAGGTATTCAGTTCCAACGGCAGGTAATCGCCAAAAATGCCGATGCTCGTCCAGCGAAGGATGGCCAGAAAAAACACACCGGCAAACAACTGAATCCCCATGCGCAGTGGCATGTTTTGCTGAAATGGCAGAATTGTATCTAACCGTTCATTGATGCTGCCGAAAAACCACCACAAGGAATAAATGATGAAAAAAGAATAGCCGTACAAAGCCAGATCAACATTCAGGGGAATGTCCAGCATGACCCTCCGTACGATGAACCCTAAGGTAGCAAGCGCAAAGGTCACCAGGATGCGGAAGCGATTCTTTTTCCAGAAATTTTTCATCAATTTGTCCTTGATTCAATATTTGTAATTTTTGCCACACCAAGGCTTGCCAACAACAGTTCAGGACAGCCTGTCCACTGTTCAATTAACAATCACCCCGTCGCTCATTTCAATGATCCGGTCGCTGGCAGCAGCGAAATCCTGATCGTGCGTAACGGCGATGATGGTTTGGCCGTTTTCTTTCGCCAATTTCATAAAAATATCGAAAATGATCTTCGTATTTGCCTGGTCGAGGTTGCCCGTTGGTTCATCTCCCATGATGATGGCAGGATCATTGATGAGGGCCCGGGCTATCGCAACCCGCTGTTGCTGCCCTCCGGACAGGCGTGAGGCGGTTTTCAGCGCATAATCGCCCATACCCATCCAGTTCAGCTTTTCATAAGCGCGTTCTTCTATTTCCTTATCGGAATACTTACCCAACTTGAGGGCAGGCAGCATCACGTTTTTAAGCGCCGTGAACTCAGGCAGCAGGAAATGAAACTGGAATACAAAACCCAGATGCTCGTTGCGGAACCGCGACAAGGAATTTTGCGACAAGCCGGTGAGCAATTTCCCGTTCAATTCCAGGCTGCCCTCATATCCGGTGTCCATTGTGGACAGAATGTAGAGCAGGGTGGATTTTCCACAACCTGATTTCCCAACGACGGATAAAAACTCTCCTTTTTTGGCCTCGAACGATACGCCCTTCAACACTTCAAACGGCTCGGGCTGATAGAAATACTTGACGATGTTATCTGCTTTTAAAATGCTTTGCATGGTTTTACTTTTTTGTCGAACTGCCAACTGAAAAACTGCCAACTGCCAAAACTAACGTTGGAATCCCGAACAGGACTGCCAACTGTAAAACTGCCAACTGCCAACTGAATAAAACTGCCAACTGAAAAAACTAACCTCACCCCCGGATAATGGCCACGGGATCAACCCTTGACGCCCTCCGTGCTGGAAACCAGCCCGCAAAAAGTGTCGTAAGGAAACCAAAGACGATGCCGAGCAGGTAGTACTTTACTTCAAACAAAACAGGAAAGGTTGCGATATTGAAACCGGTACCCGAAGGAAAAGGCGTGATGGAAATGAGGTAGCTGAAAAAGCCGCCGGTCAACACGCCCAATACCCCGCCCAACAAGCCGATGATGATGGATTGCAGCAAAAAGACACTCACAATATTGTGGCTTTCAAACCCGGTTGCTTTCAGGATGGCGATGTCTTTGAGTTTATTCAGGATGCTCATGTTCATGATGTTGTAAATGCCAAACCCGGCGACCACCAGCATGGCCAGCGACACTACAAAGGTCATGACGTTCCGGATCACTTCGCCGGCAAGAATGGCCGCATTGGTGGTTTCCCAGTCTTCAGCGGTGTAGCCGTAAATTTCTGTCAGGGTTTTGGCCAGCGCTTTGGCCTGGGTATAATCTTCCAGCCGAATCACCAGATCGGTGATGTATTGTGGGTCTTTTTGCAAAATTTTCTGCACCGAAGCGAGCGTGGCATAACTGCGCATGCCATCCACCGCGCTGAATCCGAATGAAAAGGTGCCTACCACCCGCATGAGCAAAAGGCTCCCCTGCGGAGTGGAAATGGAAATGCGGTCGCCAACTTTCACATTCATTTTTTCGGCCAATTCGTCGCCCAGCAGGATGCCGTCCGTGTTCGTCAACAGGCCCTCCAGCGTACCTGTCACCAACTTGTTCTCCAGATCGTACAACACATTTTCTTTCAGAATATCACAACCGATCATGCTTCCGGCAAACTGCACCGAGCCACTGTTGTAAAAAACCTGGGTACTCAGGTTTGGCGCAGCTTGC
Source organism: Saprospiraceae bacterium (assembly GCA_013361075.1). Lineage (GTDB taxonomy): Bacteria > Bacteroidota > Bacteroidia > Chitinophagales > Saprospiraceae > JABWAJ01. Next base: position 12,817 of record JABWAJ010000058.1, read on the forward strand.
TGCACACCCGGCCATTGCTCCAGATCGCGCAAAATGCGCATCCCGTTTTTGATTTTCGGCAGTTCGCTTTTCGGCTTCTGATGGTGCACAATGTACATGGCATCAGCATTGTTTCCCTGCTGTTCGATGATGCTTTGGCGATCATTTTTGATCGGATTGTATATGCGCACATGCGGCGATCCGTCCAATGCCAGGTCGAGGGTAAACTGGTTGACGCCCTGCATGAAGCTGATCATAACGATGAACATGCTGATGCCAAACATAACACCGAGCATGGCAATCACGGTTTGGCGTTTTTTGGCCAGCAAATGGGTGAGCGCAATGTCGAGGGCTAATCTTAGACTTTTCATGGCTTAGTTGTTTATGATCAACCTGGCATGGACATCCAAACCTTCCAGTACTTCTACGTTGCTTCGGTCGGCTAAGCCGGTACGGATGGCAATTTTGGTAACTGTACCGCCTTTTTCAACCCATACGCTGTCGCCCTTTAACAGGGCTGCCCGCGGAATGGTGAGTGCCTCCTCTGTTTCTTTGATGATGATGTTTGCCTCGAGATTGAGGCCGTAAATCTCCATCGGAACCGGCTGCTCAAAAACGGCGTCTGCCCGAAACGACTGCTCCACACGGTTCAGTTTGGGATAAATTTTGTGAATGTGTGCCGGAAAGGTTTGATCCGGCATGGCATCAAACGCAATCAGTACTTTCTGGCCTTTTTTTACTTTGGAATAATCGCTTTCGTCAATGCTCAACCGGGCAATGAACCGACTGCTTCCTGCCAGAGCGATGGGTTCGTTGGTGTGCACTGCATCACCAGGCTGTTTGTAAATTTCATAAATGCGCCCGTTCAAAAAGCTGCTCAAGACCCCGTCTTGCTGGTTGTTGCGTGCCCGCAAATACTGACTTTGCGCCTGCCGGAGTTCCACATTTGCCGCATTTCGGCGGCTTCGGATTTGGGCGCGGAGTTGCTGCGCTTCATTACGCGACACTTCGTACTGCAATTTCACGCGTTCCCATTCGCTTTTGCTTACGGCTTTGCTTTCGTACAGGTTGTCGTATCGCCGGGCCTGAAGGCTGTCGTTTTGGGTTTTCAGCAGGGCCGTCCCGAGACGATTTTCAAGCTCCTGAATGGCCGGGGCGTTGCGCGAAGCATTTTCGCGGCTAATTTCATAAATCGCCAGGGTAGATTGCTCGTCTACTTCGCGGTTGGGGCCGCTTATCAAAAACAAAGCCATGTTTTTGGTCACGGAATCGCCTTCTGTAACAAGGGCTTTGGTCAGATAGCCGTTGACATTGGCAAACACTTTGTATTCTTCATCCGGGTATAAATTGCCGGATGCATAAACCGCTTCAGTCAGGGGGCGTATTTGTGGCATTACTGTTTGGGATTCTTTTCGGCAGGCTACTGCCACAAAAGCTGCCCCGGCAACAACAATGCCCAGAATAATGCCTATTTTGATTTTCCTGTTTTTCATGATGTCAGGTGATTTTATTGATTCATATTGAGAAGGGCCTGGTAAACATTTGCATTCACCAGTACCTGAAGGTACGCCTGCTGTGCCTGTACATATTCACCATACACATTAAAATACTCCGTCAGGTCGGTCAGGCCTTCCTCGTAGCGCTTCAGGGCAATGCCAACGTTTTCGGTGCTGCGTTCGGCATTGGCTTTTGCCGCCGGGGCATTGGCAAACGCTTCCTCACGGAACAACTGCCAGTCGAGCAGTTCTTTTTGGCTCTGCTCCAGTGCCTGGGCGCTTTCTTTCAACGTTTGTTCGTGCCGGAGGTGTGCTTTTTCGGTTTGCAGCGCCAGGGTTTTACCCCGGAAAAGAGGTACCTGAAAACTTAGGCCCACCGAGCCAAAATCAAAATTGTTGGAGGTGGCATCATCCGAAAATGGCTGGTCGAACTGAAACTGTAGGGTATGTCGGGCATTCAGCGACAGTTTGGGCAGCCGTGCAGCTTGTTTTTCCTGCATCTGGCTGAGTGCGGTGGCTGCTCCGGCGGCCTGCGCTAAATAGCCCGGTCGTTGCATGGCTGCAGCGGCATCGGTTGTGATGGCGCTTTTTTCCGGCATGGTCAGGGAGGCTTCCACCTGCAGCGGGTCTTCCATCGGCAGGTGAAGGAGTTGTTTCAGGGTCAGTGCCGACTGGATGTAGCGGGTGCGGTTGCTTTCGATGGCCATCCGGGTCGTGTTCACAAGGTTCAGTATACGGTTGTAATCGGCAGGGCTGAGGATGTCGTTGGCCATCTTTTTGTCTGCTGCGCTTTTCAGCGAATCGGCCAGCGTCACCTGCACTGCATTGATGTCCAGAATTGCTTTGAACAATAGGTTTTGATACCAGGCCTGAATGACACTCATTTTGACGGTTTCTGCCTGTTTTTCTGTCTGGAGACCGGCCTGGATTTCCATTTTCCGGGCAGTTTCCCGAGCGCGCCATTTGTCGGGGGCATACAGCGGCATGGAGACGTCAATGGCCATGTTGGCAACGTAGGGTTGGCCAAACTGTATCTCCCGGTATTCGCCCTCTGCACCGCCAAAAATCACTGCCGGAATCAACTGCACCGGCATGCGGTAGTTGTAATCGGCCGAAGCAGATAAATTTACGGAAGGCAATAAGTTGCCGCCGGCAATGTGCAGGTCGGTTTTGGCCAGTTCGCCGGAAATTGCTGCGGCCTGAATCCCCGCATTTTGAAGCGTAGCCAATTTCAGGGCTTCTTCCAGCGTACCGAGGCGGGCTTGGGATAGGCTGCTTTGGACAACGGCCAGCATCAGAAAAAATAAAACAATCGGGTGTTTCATGGCAACATGAATTTTGATGCAAAAGAACAGCCATTTAAAAGCGGAGAGAAATTTTTTGCAGCGAGGCGGAAAGAACTGACAGGGAAGCGGAGCTTCGACTCCGCTCAGCTACCGTGGGGCTTCGGCTTAGCTTCGACTCCGCTCAGCTACCGCCATGTGGGCCGGGACTTCGACTCCGCTCAGTACAAGTCGTTCAGCTACTGCTGCCTCGTGAGTCTGGGGTATTGATTGTTGCAATTATATTTCGTAACTTGCAGAAAATCAAACGATTTTATTTCACCTCAAAATAAACGATTTTATGAAAAACATTGCGCTGCTTTTTTGCCAAATACCCTTGATAATCAAGGGGGGGGGGCATTACAAACAACATTAATAAAGTCGTACCGATGTTGTTCGTTTTGGCTAACCTTTATTGCTATGCACTTTCTGCTCAGGAAGATAGCGGACTTAGTTCCTGCGGGAATACAGAGGCTTTCAGCGAGTTTTCGCCTGCTTCCACGAATGACTGCTTCAATGTC
>JABWAJ010000631.1 GCA_013361075.1 Saprospiraceae bacterium
GCGCTGTATGGCGACTCCATGCGACAAGATTGCAGGTTCCAATGAAGTGCTGACAAGCTCGTTTTCATAACATGGTGTGTCGAATTTATTCACTGCTTTTATGCACAGCCTACGCTCGGCGGTAGCGAGCGTGGCAATCCGTGATGAAACAAATGGGGGATACGATCCGTTTTCTGCCTGGCTGTCACCGATTGTAGCAATGCGTAGTGAGGCAGTAGTTTTTGACTGTTAGCTCCGCGAGGGTTTGCGACATCAGGCCCCCCAATTAGGTCACAGCGGGCAATTTTGACAATATAGTAGTTGGCAGCGAAGCGCTTACCGTGCTTTTGCAGACTGCCTGATCCACCAGTCCAGCGTATCCGCTGCTTTAAACGCCACTTGTTTCAATCCCGGCGGATCACTCGGCTCATCTAATGCAGCGCGCACTTCGCGCATGGCGGGCAGGTAATCAACGCCCATTCCTTTGAAGTGTTCCACCGTAGCGAGCATGCGGTCAATGTCCCAGGAAAACTGATCGGCATAGAAATGAGAAGGGTGCGAACACCGGCGGATGTCGCGCCGGATGCCTTCGGCGAGTTGAAGAATGCCCGCGCGGACAGGTCCCACAAACAACGCTTTATCGGCAACTTCATTGGATGCCAGGAAAGTGAAAACCTGAGGGGCATTTTCGTTTTGGAGTGCTTCCAGTAGAACCTGCTGCCACTGTGGGTTGGTTTTTATTTTGGCCAGCGTTTTTTCCCGGAGTTCCATGCGGTGGTTTCCATCGGTATATACCAGCAGGTTGATCAGGCCATTGGTGTCCATCGGATTCGCTTTTTCCACCTCTGTCATGCGAAACTGGTGATACCGTTCTTCATCCGAAACAGCGGCTTCAATCTGCATGGCCATTCGTTGTTGTTGGGCGACGATCAATTCGACCAACCCGATCAAACAGGCAAGGGTACTGACGCCAAATACCACCAAAAGTGGGATTTTATAGACCGAAACCGGGATGGCTGCGCGAATGGGTTCATTCAGCAAAACAGCGGCGACGAGCAGCAATACTGCCGGAAAAATAGCCGGTGCGATCCCGGTCAGGTAGCGCATTGACCAGGGAACTTCGGGTTCAAACCTGAACAAAGCAGCAAACGAGGTCGCAATGGCAATGGTCAGCAAGCCCAGAAATGCCAACCCCCAGGCAGTAGAAGAATGTACTGAAATCCAGCCGAAACCACCGTTGCTGCCTGTCGCTACGGCAACGATGATCATACAACCCCAAAATGCCATTTCAAACAGGATAATGCCCATGGCGTATCCTCCGACAGCGTCACCCGATGCAGCGGGTTTTTCGCCATAAGCGCTGGCTAAAATGAACACGTAAATGAAGGTTGCCAGGGTCAGAAAAATATTGCCAGTTACAATCATATTTGTGAGTTGAAGGCTAGAAGCAAAAATGGCATTCTGCAAAGACAAATGTAGAAAAAAACAAGCATCCGGAAAGGCCTGCCTATCAGCCTCTTTTTGTATTTGGGTACTTCAATAATAATCTGGAACTTCGCCAGTAAAACGCATTACCTGACTTACGTAGACTTTGTATGAAAAAACTCCTGTTCCTGCTGCTGATTCCGGCGGCAGTTCCGGCCCAAAACACGGTGGGCAATGCTTCCGCTTTCCGGCTCAACATAGCTGCAACTGCCGACCCCATAACGATAGATGGCGACCTCACCGAACCAGTGTGGCAAACAGCGGAAATGGCCACCGATTTTATGCTCAATGCGCCGGTTGACGATCAGCCAGCCTCCAAACGCACCGAAGTGCGGATGACGTACAACCACCAGTTCATCTACTTGGCCGCTGTTTGTTTTGATGATGAAAAACACGTCATTGAGACGCTTAAGCGCGACAGCTACGGCGATAGCGATGAGTTTGCCCTGCTGCTCGACCCCGTTTGCCAGCGCGCCAATGGCTATGGGTTTGGCGTCAACGTGATGGGAGCCCAAACCGAAGTGCTGCTGGCACCAAACGACGCGGATGAAAGTTGGGATAACCGCTGGCACGTCGAGGTGCGCCGGTTTGATGACCGCTGGACGTTAGAAATGGCCATCCCTTTCAAATCCCTGCGCTACCGGGAAGACCTGACAGAATGGAGGATTAATTTTATCCGGACCGAACCGGGAGCCAACGAACAGCATTGCTGGGCCTCTGTGCCGCGCCAGTTTGAAGTGATTGATCTTGGGTATTTTGGAACGTTGGTTTGGGACAAAGCACCACCGAAAACAGGCAGCAACATTTCTGTGATTCCGTATGTGACCTCCAGCGTGCACCAGGATTATCCGGCCAATGACCCGGCTAAAGGCGACTGGAGCATCGGCGGCGACGCGAAAATAGCCGTAACGCCTACCCTGAATCTGGATCTGACGCTGAATCCCGATTTTTCACAGGTGGAGGTAGATGCACAGGTGACCAACCTTACCCGGTTCAGCATCTTTTTTCCGGAAAGGCGCCAGTTTTTTATTGAAAACGGAGACGTATTTTTTAACTCCGGAGAATTCAACGACCAGCCATTTTTTTCGCGCCGGATTGGATTAGACGAAGCCGGGCGAACGGTTCCCATCCTGTACGGTGCACGCCTGACGGGCAACCTTACGGATAAGTTGCGCATCGGAGCATTCAACATGCATGCACGCGGCAACGACCAACGGCTTGGACAAAACTACAGCGCACTCACTTTTCAGCAACGCTTGTGGAAACGGTCGTCCGTGAAAGGCATCTTCCTGAACCGGCAGTCGTATGATGGTTCAGAGTCGGTGCGTGGCGATTACGGCCGCAATGTGGGCGGAGAGTTCAACTACAATACACCAGATGGCAAATGGCAGGCTCTTGGCGGGTACATGCACTCCCTGAAAAATGGTTTTTCGGACAAAAACGGACAAATTTACGGGCGCCTGGCTTATGCAGGTACACAGTTCCGAACGTTTCTGGAAGTGCAAAATATGGGCGAAAACTACTTCGCCGATATGGGTTTCAACCCCCGGATCGAAAACTACAACCCCGAAACAGACGAAGTCGTACGGGTGGGATTCACCCAGTTCAGCAACATGATGGACTACTACACCTATCCTGAAAAAGG
>JABWAJ010000632.1 GCA_013361075.1 Saprospiraceae bacterium
CTGCACCTAAATAGCGGTATATCGGACTCATGTTAGCCTGCTGTAAACCAAAGCCATACTGGATGCCCAAAAAGCCGAAGCTCATATTCCATATTTGCCAAAACTTTAAATTAGGCTTGTTTTGCATAATGTTTGGTGTTGAAAATTCAGACAAGTGAAATAATAATTCCCAAACATACACATTTGGGAAAATATGAGTAGCTTTTTATAAACTATTCCTATACCTGCCTCTCAAAGATGAAATTCCGGACAAGCCCTGCTATCTTTGTGGAAAAATCAGACATCAATCCGTAAAATTTTATGCATTCCAATCATCCCGGCCTGGCACCCCCTGAATTACTGCTTGGTACAGCCATGTGGGGGTGGACTGTGCCGGAGCAGGTCTGCTTCAGCTTGCTGGATTCGTTTTATGGTGCCGGTTTTCGGGGGATTGACGGAGCAACCAATTATCCCATTAATAAAATACCGGCTGATTTTAGAAAATCAGAGCGCATTCTTTTACAATGGATTCATGCACACGGGGTAAATGATCTTCGGATTACCATGAAAGTAGGCAGCCTCGACAACATGCGCAGCCCGGAATGCAATTTAAGCAAGAGCTTTTTGTTGTTTTGCCTGGAGGAATACGGCAGCCTTTTTGCTGCTAACCTGGAAACACTTATGGTGCATTGGGACAACAGGGAAATACCGGAAGAGATTGACCAAACCCTTGAAGGACTGGCAGCGGTCGTCGCATATGGTTGCCATGTCGGGCTTTCCGGCATTCGCAATCCGGAAATTTATGCAACCCGAAACGAACTTTTTGGCCTTGATTTTAAGATTCAGATCAAACACAACCTGTTGCAATCCGATTATGCTCGCTATGCGCCGTTTCACGGCAAGCGTCGTTTTTTCGCCTATGGTATGAATGCGGGGGGCCTTAAATTGGATACAACGGCTTACCACGACGGCAGCTCCCTGAAAGCAAGAGGTGGAGACACCACCAATACCGCACCGCTGATTGCGGCTATCGCTGCGTTTCTCCGCGATGCTCCACCGTTGAAACACCTTAGCCATACAGGCCTGTTATACGCTTATTACCACCCGGACATGGCAGGCATGCTCCTTGGCGTTTCCAGTGTGGAACAGTTGGCTGACAGCCTGGATTTTTACGGGGTACTCCGGCAAACAGATTGCCGGGAGCAGTATCTCCGATTGCTCACCATGCAACAGGATCATGCCCAGCCACTTTGACTTCGCGATCATCGGGGGCGGCATCTTCGGGGTGTACGCAGCACTTTATCTGGCGCAGCACGGGCAACGTGTTTGCCTGATAGAGAAAGAACCAGCCCTGCTGCGAAAAGCCTCTATTGTTAATCAGGCAAGGTTGCATAGTGGTTACCATTATCCCCGAAGCGTTGCTACCGCTCGCATGTCGGACGACAATAAAGCCCGATTCACGGCAGAACACCGCGATTTCATCAATGCCGGGTTTGACAAATACTATGCCATTGACCGTTTTGGCTCATTTACAGACAGCCAGCAGTTTGAACGCTTTTGCAACTTCATCAACATTCCATGCGAACCCATAAAAACGCATCCTCTGTTTAATTTTGAGCGGATCGAAGCTTTGTTCAAAACAACGGAATACAGCTTTGACCCCATCCTGATTGCCAACTACTACCGCAGGAAGCTGGAAGGAGAAAGCAGGGTGACAGCGTTTTTGCAAACGGCAGTCGTAGAAGCGGGCACAGGCCAGAACCGATGGGAAATAACTTGCCGAAGCGCAGGTAATTCTGCTGTTTTTCATTTCAGTGCCGATCAGGTCATTAATGCAACCTATGCAGGCAGCAATGCCATAAACAGGGTATTTGGGGTTGAAGACATTCCGCTGATGCATGAAATTTCAGAGATGGCCTTTCTGACTTCCCCTCAATTGACCAATATAGGGCTTACTGTTATGGACGGGCCGTTTGGCTCCCTCATGCCTTATGGTTTGTCGGGATTGTTGTCCCTCTCTTCAGTCATTTATACCCACCACAAAGTTTCCTATGAAAACCTGCCTGTTTTTGATTGTCAGGGGCAAAAAAACACTTGCCGCCCAGACTTTTTATCTGACTGTAATACTTGTTTGGCCAAACCTCGATCCAACTACGCAAAAATGGTTGCTCAGATGCGGCAATACTTTAATGAGGAAGTCGAATTCAGGTATTTTACTTCCTTTTTTACCATTAAATCCAAGTTGAAAGCCAATCATATAGACGATGGAAGGCCCACAGAGATTAGTCGATTACAGGAAAATCCACGATATTATTGCATATTTGCGGGGAAAATCAACTCTATTTACGAGATTGAAAAAGCCATTTCTTTTTGATGATGCTTAGAACTAAAAGGGAAATCTCAGCGCTTCAAATACCATTTTCGCCTCGTATTCAAAGCTCTTACAAATATGACCAGAAACAAAGTACACGTGTCTTCAGAAATCGGGACACTTAAACGCGTAATCATCCATCGCCCTGATGAGGGAATTGCCCGAATATCTCCGCGACAGTCCGAAGAACTACTCTTCGACGATATTGTGTACCTGCCCAATATGCAGGAGGAACACGATGTTTTTTCAGCAGTGCTCCGGTCGTTCATGGGGTCGGAAAATGTGCTGGAAACCAGGCAATTGCTCTTAGAAGCCCTGGGTGAAGACGAAGCCAGCAAGCAGGAAATGATCGACATGATCGTAGATTATGAAGAACATCCCACCAGCTGCAAATCGTTGCTGCACAGCCTTCCGGAAGAAGAACTCGCTGATGTCCTGATCACCGGATATTATGCTAAGGACGATTACATCCTTTTTGATCCGATTCCCAATTTTATTTTCACCCGCGATATTGCAGTCACGGTGAATGACCACATGATTGTGACTAAGGCAGCGAAAGAAGCGCGTTTCCGTGAGAACTTCCTGACGCGGTTCATCATTTGGGCACACCCGATTTTCAGGGGGATGCGGGAAGAAGGGCGCATCATCAACCTGAACAAACCAGACATTTTTCCACCTTCTAAACGAGGCGAAGTAATCTCGGTAGAAGGTGGAGACGTCATGATCATCAACAAAGATTATC
>JABWAJ010000633.1 GCA_013361075.1 Saprospiraceae bacterium
TGACCAACCCGCAAAAAAAACGCCACAAAAGAAGCCGGACGTTGTGACGCCTTCAGCAACCCCTAAACCTGCCGAGCCCGTACGGGAAGTGGAAGTTGTGCAACCGGAACTCCCCCCAAAAGCTGCTGCCGTACCTCAGGATACCCTGAAGAAATACATTCCGCGGAATGTTCTGTTCGTACAAACCAAACCCACCATTCTCCCGGAATCTTACCCTGCATTGGACCGGCTCGGCAATTTCCTGTTGCGCTATCCGTCTCTGCGGCTGAGCATCGCAGGCCATACCGACAAACTGGGCAATCCGGCCAACAACCTTAAATTATCAGAAGCACGCGCGCAAACCGTAGCCAATTATCTGATTGATAAAGGCGTGGCAGCCGAACGAATCACAACGAAGGGGTATGGGGATACGAAACCGCTGATTAAAAAACCACATGTAAAAAACCGGCGGGTGGAGTTTCTGTTGTATTGACGAAAGTCCCTATTTAAATGCCTGCTCATAAGCATGAACAACACGTTTTGTCGGCGAACCTTCTCCGGAATTTACAAATACGGTAACGACTACATCTTCGGGAAAACAATAATAATAAGCATGAATGCCCCTCCATCCTTTGTCTTTGACGGGGTGGCCCCAATCTCCTCCCGAGCCAAAATATTCACCGTAGGCGTTTTTGCGGATTTTGAATGGAAAATCGAGTTGGAATAGTGCAGTGAGTGTTTTTTCTGACAGTATTTTTTTTCTGACAAATATTGCATTGATGAATTTGGCCGCATCGGTGGTTGACAAATACCAGCCGAAACCACCTGCATATTCGCTCAAGTCGCCGTTACCCGACGGGCTGCCAAATCCGGTCAGTTCACCGGGCTCATTCCCATAAGGAAACGGGTATTGAAAAGCTGGAGCTAAATCAGTGATGCTGCAATCGGCCAGCGGGATGCCTGCAGGTTTAAACAAGTATTCGTTGACAAAATTTTTATACATTTTTGCCGTGATCACGCCAACAACCAACGCATCTGCCTCAGGCTGCAATTCTTTGTACCCGGTCGCATAACCAATAATGATTCGCAACAATCCATAACTGGTATTTTGGTAATTGAATTTGCCGCGTTTTTCCGGATTAGGGCCTTTTTCCATCAGCTTTCGCAGGGAATCGGTGCCCGATGAAAGGGCATCAAGCGGCGCGTCCAATCCGCTTCTCATGTTCACCAGTTCAAGGATAGAAAGGTCTTCAAAAGCAGGATGTAATTTCCAGTAGGAGGGTAAAAAAGACTTTACCCGATCTTCCCATTTTATTTTTTGCTGATCCACTAATTTGGCAATAGCGATGGCTGTAATTGTTTTGCTCATCGAAGCTACGTGCAATCTGGTAGAAGGTAAAAACAGCACGCCTGCCTGATTTAAACAATCGGCAGGCGTGATTTTAAAACCTCCGGACTGTTCCCGGAATAGTTTTCCTTTTTTCCAGAGTGAGTAGGCCCAACCCACCGCGCTGTCGCGGTAAATCCTGCCTAAACCGTCGCTAAAATCTTTAAGATCTATCGCTTTTTGGCCTTTGCCGGCTTGTAGATAAGTTACTTGTTGCGCCTGAGCCGAGCATACCATAAACAGACTGGCTGCAAGGGTCAAGGCCTGTTTTTTCAGGTATTGAATGGGTTGCCTCATTGGATTCCGTAGTTTTAGCTTTTCAACACTCAAGGGAATTCACCAGACTAAGTTAACCGTTTTTTCCGGTTCTGTGATCTGGGTGAACGAAAAGCCCTGGCGGTTTTGTAGAATCCACGATTGCGGTAACCAAAAATCAGGTTATACCTGGTTTAAGACAAGCGTATCAGCATGAAACTGTACCTCGCCGGTGGTGATGTCGTGAGTGCCGCCAACAAGACCAATTTGTCCCTTTTCAACCATTTCTTTCAAAATAGGACTCCGTTCGAGGATGCCTTTTACGGTTCGCTTGACATTAATGCTCGCTACTTTTTCCACAAATACGCCGTTTCCTGAATTGCGGTTTTCCGTAATGGTCATTTCATCATCAACAGCGGGCCTGATTTTGGTAAGCAAAGCTGTCAGATTGCCCATTTCCACATGGTCGCAGGCGCCTTTTACGGCACCGCATTTGGTGTGTCCGAGAACAACAATGATTTTTGATCCGGCAACCTTACAGGCAAATTCCATGCTGCCCAAAATATCTTCATTGATGATATTGCCCGCAATGCGGATGCTGAAAATATCGCCCAACCCCTGGTCAAAAATAAGCTCTGCAGAAGTCCTGCTGTCAATACAACTCAGGATTACGGCAAAAGGGTATTGCCCGTCTGATGTTTCGTTGGCTTGTTGCAGGAGATTTCGGTTTACTTTCAGGTTGTTGACAAAACGCTTGTTGCCTTCCCGTAATAATTCCAGCGCCATAGAGGGGGTAATGGCGTTCTGCATTTCTTTAGTTAAGGTTTTCATTAACTTATTTTTTAATGACGGTGAATCAAAATTTGATTAGAGCCTTAAACCACCTGTATCATCAGACCAAAATAATGGGCCTGAATCTATGCTACAGGTTCAATGAATTTGATTTTCTCCACAACAATGTTCCTGGATTTTGCATTGCTGTCAAAATTTTTTATCAGCTCAACTACATCATAATCAATAGATTTTGAATTAGTGCAGTCGATAATTACCTTTGAATTTTCAGGAATGGCTTCCAATTCCCGGATCAGGCTTGCTTTATTGAAAAAGGATACTTCCTCTGCCAAAACGAGGTGGTAGGTATTGACACCATTTTCGGTGACGTGGGCCTCTTTCATGTAGTGTGAATTGCGGTAACTGTGCCGTAGTGCATAAAAACCACCCATGGCCATTCCGGCAAGAATTCCTGTAAGCAGGTCGGTGAACAGAATAACAACAACCGTGACAATAAACGGAATGAATTGTTCCCATCCCAGCTTGTACATCTGTTTGAAAAGGGCCGGTTTGGCCAGTTTATAACCGACCATGAGCAAGATGGCTGCCAAACTTGACAGTGGAATCATGTTCAGAATGCTTGCCATCGTCAATGCACTGATCAGCAGGAAGACGCCATGGAGGATAGCAGACATCTTC
>JABWAJ010000634.1 GCA_013361075.1 Saprospiraceae bacterium
GCCAGCACATAATCCCTCAGTTCATTTCCAATGGCGTCGGGAAGGCATTCGATGGTTACCACGCCGGATGCCGTGTAGAAAACGACATCTACAAGTTGGAAACGAGCTTCGCTCAACGACTGCTGAACCGCTACTGCCTGCACATGCTGCCATTGCAGGAGCGTTTGAACGGCGTTGAAAAAACCGGATTTGACCCATAGCCCTTTTGTGCTCAGGCCATAGTGCTTGCCGCGAAACAATTTCCACTGCCACCAGGCTGTTACCGGAAACCACAGCAGGCAAACGAGCAGCCAGTACCCACTGAAATCCAACGATGTTTTGACAATCAAACCCACAAGAGGCAACCCGCCAATCCAGGCAACGCGCCGCAGGAAATAAAAGCGGTGGGGAGTATGCCAGCTCCAGGCCAGTTCGCCGGAACCCGGGAAATAAGCTTCCCGGACAGAAGCAATATGATGGTGGTAGCATCCGGGAACCTGGATGGTTTGTTTGCCACTCAGTTCGTGACCTACGGCCTGATAAAACCGCAAATTGGAAAGGCCGAGGAAGCGCTGCAGCGGATTGGCACTCCAGCGCAGGAATTGTATTTTGGGCAGATAGGCAGCCTGTTCCCGGCGGGTAAAAAGCCCTGCTTCCAGCCTGAACCCGTCGCCTGTCTGCACAAACCGCAAACCATAAAACCGTACAATCGTGAGGATGAGGGTGGCAAAAACCGAAACAATCAGAAAAAATACGACAAGCCAGATGGCAATGGCCCAGAAAAAGTCAAAAGAAAGCCCCAGTTCCTCCTTCAGGTAAACATAAGTAGACTGGCCCAAAATTGGCTGAATGTCGCCAGCGAAACTAAAAACCAGCCCAATAAGAATACCTGCCGAGCGCAAGTGATTCTGACTTAATCCAATCCGCATCAAATCGCCGAAGCCCAGTTGGAGCAAGGTTTTATGAGGTGTTTTTTCAAGGATAACCTGATTTTCTTCGGAAGCTGGTGCAGGATTTTCCTTTTTCCAGAGCAGCAGGTAATCGCGCAGTTCGTTGGCTTTTTTCCGGTTAAATGCATTGATGCTTACCTCCGAGCCTTTTCCACCGCTGGTATCCATGTCAATACTCACAAGGTCGAACAGCCGGTGCAAAAAAGTCTGCTGGAAAGTAATGGTTTGAATTTTGTCCAATGGGATGCTCAGCCGGCGCCGGGTAAATCCTCCTTTTTCCAAAATGAATTCGTCGTCCTGTACATAAAATCGGGTGCGAAAAAAAATAAGGAAAGCACGGGCCATCGAAAAAATACCTACACCTACCATCAACCACAGGATTACCAGATTCCGGTTGCTGTTGTCGTTGGAACGCCCGAGGAAAATGACCACCAAAACCGGCCACAGCTGACCGATCAGGGCGCGGATCAGCTTGACGAGGATGATCAGAATCGCCAGGGGAGATTGCCGGGTTGGCTCGAAATAGAATGGAGCCGGGGTATTGGGATCAGACATCGGTTCCGGCTTTTTGAGCTATAAATTGTTTGATGCGCTCTGCCTCCTGAAATTCAATGTCGGAAATTTCCAGTCGCCCGCCGCTGTTGCCTGCTGTGTACACACTGATGGAACCCAAACCCAGCGACCGGGCAATTGGCCCTTGTTTGATTTCCACATGTTGCACCCGGACATAGGGAACGGTGAGTTGCCGGTACCTCCAGTACCCCTTCACATGGATGAGGTCTCTTTCCCGGATGGCATAAGCTTCGCGGTAGAAGCGTTTCCGCGTAAGCCAATAGCAATAAAGCGCCTGTAACCCCCAGCAGGCAAAAAGCAAAAGTGCCAACCAAAGTTGCCGGAATAGCTCGTTAAAAACCACAAAGGACAATCCAATCAGAAACAAAACGCCCTGAAAGATGGCCCAGCCAATGATGCGCAACTGGAGCGCTTGCGGAGGAAGCAGCTGAAACTGTACAGAAGCGACACTGGGCAGGTCGGCAGCAGGAATCTGTTGATTTTCGAAAAGCATAGGACGAAATTGGTTTGCGAATGCGCCATAACTTATCTTTGACGCCGTTTTGGCGCGCAGCAAAGATGGCAATATTGCGAGACACTGCTAACACCTGCAACACGAAGATGGACATTACCACCCGCACGTATCAATCTGAAGCCGAAATTTCCAGCTTGTTTGAGCAATTTTGCTCCAAAACCCTGGAAAAAGAAAAATGGACCCACGCCGCTCATTTGACCACAGGGCTTTGTTTTTTAAAGCAATATGACCTGCACGAAGCTACCTGCAGGATGAAGTCGGGCATTATTTCCTACAACCTTTCTGTGGGTGGCGAAAATACGGGCACGGGTGGGTATCATGAAACTTTGACCATTTTCTGGATGGAAATCCTGCATTTTTACCACACCGGGTTTCCTGAAATTGCGCTGCCTGAATTGTGTCATGGTTTTTTACAATCGCCCCTGGCCGATAAAAAACTGCCCTTTTATTTCTACAATCAGGAAACACTGATGAGTTCGCTTTACCGCGCGAGGTATAGGGCACCGGATAAGCAGGAAATGACACCTGAAGTATTGAAAGAGATCTTAACAAATGGCGCTAACCTGCTGAAATAAGCTACCTAATTCTACAACCCCAGTTCTAATTGATTCTTAACCAACCTGTAGCAGTAACCTTTCGCTGCCGCCAGCGCTTCGTGGGTGCCTTGCTCAACTAAAGCGCCTTTGTGCAGGACAATGATCTGGTCGGCGTCTTTCACCGTACTGAGGCGGTGGGCGACGACGATGACGGTTTTGGCCTGCCCCCTTCCGGCCTCCTCCGAAAGGGGAGAAGCCCCGGTTCCCTCCAAATAAAAATTGCGCAGGTTTTCTACGATCACTTTTTCGTTTTCTGCATCCAGCGCATTGGTGGCTTCGTCAAAAAAGAGGTAAGGCGGATTTTTATAAACGGCCCGCCCGATGAGCAGGCGTTGTCGCTGCCCCTGGCTAAGTCCGTTGCCCTGGGCGCCGATTTTGGTATTGTACCCCAAAGGCAGTGATTCTACAAATTCCTGGACATTAGCCACCTGCACCGCCTGCAACAATTTCCTGCGGTCCACGGCATCTTCGCTTTCC
>JABWAJ010000059.1 GCA_013361075.1 Saprospiraceae bacterium
CTGGACTGACCCTGCCGGGAATGTCATTCCATCCAATGAGTTGGAAGTGAGCGAACCAGGTACCTATACCCTCGAAATTCTGAACACCAATACCGGTTGTTCAGCGGTTGATGAAATGGTCATTACCAATGATGGCCAGACAGCGCCCGAAGTTGCCATAGCGACTCCCAGCCCGATTACGTGTACCAATACATTTGCTACCCTGACTTCAACAGTAACACCGAATGGTGGAACATACCAATATCTTTGGTCGGTTGTGGGCGGCGGAGGCAATATCATCGGCCCAACTGACCAGGCGGTAACTCAGGTAAATGCCGCAGGGATTTACCAGGTTTCGGTTACGGATACGAACAACGGTTGTTTTGACATTGTAGAAGTCACCGTAGTAACGGATACCATTGCTCCTGTAGCGAATGCTTCCAATCCGACACCAGCTTTAGTCATCACTTGCGCAACACCATCGGTGACAATGGGTGGAGATGGTACTTCTGTCGGTGCGGATTATACGTATCAGTGGACAACCGTGGCCAACTCCGGTGCCACTTTACCTACTCCTAACAATATTTTCCTTGCGGAAGCTACCTCGGCAGGCTCGTACATCCTTACCGTACGCGATGTTACCAATGGTTGTTTGAGCAGGGATACTGCGGTGATTACAGCGGATACCATTAGTCCGGTGATTCCGAACGTGATGGCTGAAAAAATCACCTGCGACGTCACCTCGGTAACCCTCGATGCTTCTGCAACCACACCGAATACAGGTATTACCATTTTGTGGACCGGCACCAACGGCGCACCAAGCCCAACGGATCAATTGATCACAACGGCTACCGTTGCAGGCACTTACACACTCACAGTGCGCAACAATACCAATGGTTGTGAAACCAGCAAAGATGTGGAGGTAGGGATCAACCAGGATCCGCCGACTATCAGCATCGCCACACCGCCATTGTTCTCCTGTGCATTTCCGTCGGTTGTTGTCAATGCTTCAGCTACCGGCCCGGTTGCGAATTTCTCTTCGATTACCTGGTCAACTCAGGATGGCGGCACGATAACTCCGCCAAGCGGTGCTTTGAGCATTACGGTCAGTGCCCCCGGTACTTATGAGCTTACCGTCGTGCGTGCGGATAATGGCTGTACGGCCACAGGCTCAGCAACGGTATCTCCGGCAAATGATACGCCGGTAGCTGATGCCGGTCCTGATTTTAATATCGATTGTGGTGAAATGACCGTTCTGGATGGTTCCGGATCAACAGCCGGCAACTACCAGTGGACGAACATCAGCGGTGGTGCAGCGCCCAACCCGGCTACTGCACAAAATCCGGCTATTGATGCACCGGGCACTTACCGTTTGTTGGTTACGAATCCGGCTAACAACTGTATGGATGCAGATACCGTCGTCGTTACGCTGGTCAATACACTGGGCAATGCCAATGCCGGCCCTGACCAGGACCTTTGTGGCGATATGACCACCCTGAACGCTAACCTGCCTGCCGGAGCAACCGGTTTGTGGACGAGCGTTTCCAGTGCCGTGATTGCTACACCGGATCAGGGAACTACGGACGTCACCAACCTGCGCAACGGTTCAACGACATTTGTCTGGACGCTTTCTGCACCAGGGTGTGTCAATTACAGTGCGGATACGGTCATCGTCGTTTCTTCCGGAAAACCTGAAGCCAACAACGATGTACTCAATATAGGGGCCGATACGCGAAGCGGCTCGGTCAATGTGACATCAAATGAGGTCCTTACGGGCATTACCAACTTTGAAGCTACCTTGCTGGGTACGCCTTCTTTCGGTGTGATTGACAGCTTTGCCAACAATACCTTGTATTTCAGTGTCGGTATTGGTGCAGAAGGGTCTGCAGAATTGACTTATCAGATCTGCAACCTCGATTGCCCCGGGCAGTGCGATACGGCCATCATTGTCATCAATGTTGAAGATGATGGCAAAGAGCCGGAATTGCCGAATACCATTACGCCAAACGGCGACGGGATGAACGAAGCCCTCGTTTTTGATGTCCTGCTGAGCAACCCGGCAGAAGAATTTCCGAATAACGAATTGATTGTATTCAACCGTTGGGGAGATATTGTTTACCAGGCCAAGCCTTACACCAATAACTGGCAGGGTACCAACAGCGATGGAGAGGAATTGCCACACGGCACTTACTATTACATCCTGAGATTGAATATCGGGAACCGGGAAATTATTCGGGGAGACGTTACGATTGTGAAGTAATGACGCAATAAACCGTTCTTTTTTTCAAAACGCGCACTCCGTCAACCGGGGGGCGCGTTTTGTGTTTATAAAAATAAGTTTACCTTTGTAAGACCCGAAGCAAACTATCTCTTTCCTGCTTGTATATCCAGACGATAAGACTATATTTAGTCTGGCTATTTCGCCTGCCAACCGGTGCGTTGCTCTTCAAATATGATAAAAACAGTAAATATGCGGGTAAAGCTCTTACTCTTATTCTGTGCTTTTGGCTGCCTGACGCGGCTTAACAGCCAGATTGATGTTCAAATTACCATTAACAGCGGCGTGGCGACCACGACCTGTACAGACCTCTTCAGCGGGCCTGACCCATTATGGGAAGTAAACATCAACAACGCTGGCTGGGAAACTTATCCACAGGAAGGGGCGTGTTTCAACAGTTTACCCAATTTGCAATACACGGCTTCCTATGCGTGCCCGACTGACGTACCTGCTCAGGTAACGGTTTGCTTCCGGGCTTTTGAAAATGATGGGTTGTTTCCTGTCTTTTGTCAGATTGATGCCGCCTGCAGTGAAACCATTTGCCAGGATTTTGCCATTCCGGTGCCGGGCACCAGTATAAGCCATACCCTCGCCCTGGCACCCGGACTTAGCTCGGGCGGGGAGGTAAGTTTTACCATCAATACCCTTAACCAGGGGGCAGCTACCAATGATTTGCTGTGTAATGCCATTGACCTTGGTGTGGTGACTTTTGGCGATACGATCGGCAATGCCAGCCAGGGGGGATTTGGCAATTATTGCGCAACCAATGCCGGTGAACCCGATCCGGCAAGCCAGGGATATTTTTTTAACGAAGCAGGCGTCTGGTTTCGTTTCCAGACGGGACCTAATCCGGGAACCTTGCTGATAGTAGATGTTCTGAGCGATCCGGAGGCAACCGGAGATCCCATCGAACTCCAGGCGGCTGCCTATTTATCTGCTAATGAAACCTGTACCGGCGCAATGACTTTATTGACAGAGAGCGCTTTTTTGGATTATGTTCCCGGCAATGACCTGCAATTCAGGTTGGCGTGTCCTCAGGCCAACCGCACGTATTTTATCCTTGTGGACGGCAACGGCATGAACGATCCTGCCTTATTGCAGGGGGTGTTTGGGATAGAAGTAAGTTCCCTGGAGGTACAGGAGGGGGGCAACCTGCGCTGCCAGTTTGAAGACCTGGGCCAGGTACCGGCCAATGGGTCGGTGGGCACCAACGGATTGAGATCCAATTATTGTGCGACAGCATCGGGTGATCCCTTCGTTGCGGCATTCATTAGCCAGCATTCCGTTTGGTTTCGATTTGTGGCGCCGCCTTCAGGGCATGTTGTGGTCCAGGGCATCAGTGACACAGCAACAGACCCCTTAGGCATTCAAATTGCCGTTTATCGCTCCCTGAACAACAGTTGCAATGGCTTTTTCAGCCACGTGGGCAGCATTTATACGGATACCGAATTGGATGAAAGTCTGGAGTTGACCTGTCTTTTCCCGGGAACACCTTACTGGATATTGATTGACGGTTCCGGCGATCAACCCAAAGGCCTTTTTTCACTCAATGTTTATGATGCCGGTGATATTACTCCGGTAACCATGCTCGATACCATGCTTTGTGCAGGTCAGAGTCTTCAGGTTGGCAATTCCATTTACAGTACCAGTGGGGTTTACAACGATACCCTCCAGGTTTTTGCCGGTTGCGACAGCATCATCATTTCCAACATTACCGTGATGCCGCCTATTGATGTGGTGGTTACCCAAACGGTACCCGCAATTGGGGAGGGGAATAACAATGGAGTAGCAACCGTGAGTGCAACAGGGGGAAGTGGCAATTTTACTTTTGCCTGGTGCAGCGGTGAAACCGGATCGCAGGCTATGGCACTAACCGGAGGTGCCAATTGTTGTGTGACGGTCACGGATGGCACCGGATGTGAAGTATTGACTTGTTTTGAAGTGGATTTCACCACCCAAATTATTCCGTCCATCACCAATGATACCGTTGCCTGTCATGGCAATACCAATGGAGAACTGGTTTTTTCTGCAATTAACGGTTTTCCACCCTATCAGTATACCTGGCAAAACCAAAACAATACCATAAACGGATCCGGGACCATTCAGGCAGCCGGCGATGAAATAACCGTTCCAAACCTGCCCGCAGGAACTTATACGTTTACGGTATTCGATGCTTTTTACGACACTACTTTTACTGCTCAGGTGATAGAGCCCGAACCATTAGTGATTGATATTCTGAACATTACCGATGCTTCCTGTTTTGGTTTTTGCGACGGTGCCCTGCAGGTACAGACAACCGGCGGAACTGGCGCTTACCAGTTGAGCTGGTCGGGTGGCCTCCCCGCTGTTCCCAATCCGGGGCAGCTTTGTGCCGGCAACTACCGCCTTACGGTAACGGATGCAAATGCCTGTATGAGTACGCTCGAAGTTAATGTGGGCCAACCGGCAGAGTTTATTGCAAATGCTGCTTTGTTGAACCCGGTTTCCTGTTTTGGCGGAAGCGACGGCAGGGTCACCGTGATAACCAATGGCGCCCCTCAACAATTCCAATGGAGCAGCGGGCAAAATACAGCAACAGTAGTCAACCTGCCCTCTGGTTTTTATGACGTAACAGTGGTGAACAGTGATGGATGCGAGGATTATTCAAGCATTCAGGTACCCCAACCCAACCAACCCCTGGTGGCTTCGATTGAGGTTGCCAAACCCATTAGTTGCTTTGGGGCAAGCGACGGAACTTTACTTGCCATGGTTACCGGAGATGCTCTTGCTCTCCAATACAACTGGAGTAACGGCGCTGCTGCGCAATCGGCAACAGGCCTGGCAGCAGGTCCTTATTCGGTTACAGCGACGAATGAAAAAGGCTGCACAGCAACTACAACCTTCACATTTTCAGAACCTTCTGATATCCTGGCTTCTTTGAGTGTTAAAAACATCAACTGTTTGGACGGACCTTCCGATGGCGCCATCTTTATTGACGCGGTCAGTGGAGGCACGCCGGCTTACCGGTTTTCAGTTGACGGGGTTGTTTTTACCAACCTTCCTGAACTGCGCAACCTTCCTCCTGCTACTTATGAAGTGATCATTTCTGATGCTGCCGGGTGCGAAAAAAGCTATCCGGCAACAATAATGGGGCCCCCTGAATTGAACGTTACGCTGGGAGAAGATCTGCTGATTCCGCTCGGAGCTTCCGCTGAATTGACCGCATTGTCAAACAGTCTAAACCTAACTTACGCCTGGACACCGGGAGATACTTCCGGGATCAACAACACCCCGTCTATTGTTGCAACGCCGCTCGAATCAACGTTGTACACCGTGCAGGTGACCGATACCGTAACCTTTTGTAAAGCAACAGACAACCTTTTTATTACCATCAGCAAAGAACGCAATGTCTTCATACCCAATGCCATTACGCCCAATGCGGACGGTATCAACGACGGGTTGATGGTTTTTGGCGGATTGGGTGTTGCACGGGTGAAAAGCTTTCGGGTTTTTACCCGAACGGGGAGCCTGGTTTTTGAAGAATTGGATTTCCAGCCCAATGACCCTGCTTATGCCTGGTTTGGAAATTTCAAAGGCCAGCCTTTGAACACCGGTGTGTATGTCTACATGGCTGAAATTGAATTTCTGGACGGCCTTACCGAAGTATTCAAAGGAGATGTTTCCTTGCTCAGAAAAGATTAATCATGGGTTGATGATCAGGATCTGGTAATAAAATGCTCCAGGCTTTCAATCCGGAAGGCCTGTTCGTTGATAAAAGCGGAGACGATGTCGCCGATGCTCAATACCCCGATGACCTGATCTCCTTCTTTTACCGGTAAGTGCCGAAACCGCTTGTCTGACATTAGTTTGAGGCAATCCTCAACCGTATGCTGACGGGAGACAAAAAATGGATTGGAGGACATGACTTCTGAAATCGGAGTGCTTTTAGCTTTACGGCCTTTGATGATCCCTTTTCTGGCGTAATCGCGTTCGGAAAAAACGCCCACCAATTGTTCGTCTTCCATGACCAGCACAGCGCCTATGTTGTAGGCCTCCATGACTTCCAGGGCCTCAATTACCATCTGATCCGGACGCACTGCATAAATCTTATTGACTTTTTTACTAGAAAGGAGTTGTTGTACTGTGAGCATGGCTAAAACGTGGTTTTAATTACGATTTTGATTGTTCTTGCCTAAAAATATTGTTTATTTTTTGAGTAATACAAAATTTTGGCATTGTTTTTAAAAAAAATCAGGAATAGTCTCCTTTTTCCATCACCCGTTGCACCAGCCAGTCTTTTTCTGCCAAAAGCGGGGTGTCGATAATTTCCTGATACAGTTTTTGTCGTGCCGCCGCCTTTCCCGGAGGAAGCATGATTAATTTCCGGACAAACCGGATGGTATTGAGGTAAGCTGTTTGTTGCTGTTCTCCAATCTGGCGTTTGCGCCGGAGGTAAGTTTGGAGGCTGTCGAGCAAACTGTCCAGGGCATTGAAGGCCCCTGTTTCGTAATACATGCGCAGCAACATGGTTTTGGCCACCAGGTTGTGCAGGACATCATCGAAATCCATTTTTTGAAGCAAGGGCATGGCGAAGTCGTAATGCCCGGTTTCGCAATAATAGCGGGCTAAATTGAAGGCATAGGCACCTTCGCGTTGCGCCTCGGGAAGTTTGTCGCGGTAGTCTTCCAGGAAGTGGCGGACCCATTCAAATTCCCGACTGCGAAGAGCAACAAGGGCAATATTGGTATAGGTAAACCGGGAGATTTGGCCATGCTCGAGAAAGGCATTTGCAGCAAGCCCGGTCTGGTAAAGGCTGAGTACTTCCCTTAGCCAGTCATTTTGCCTGAGGTTGATCCGATTGATGCAAAAGTTGATGGCAATGAGGTAAATATCGCGCAGCTCGTTTTGCGGAAATTGCTGGTTGGCGGCCTGCAACTGTGCTTTCAGGGCGAAAAAATGCCCTTCTTCCCGGGGCTCGCTGAGTGATAGATAGCCATAATAATAAACAGCTATAGCCGGAATATTCAGCAGATGGGGGCGTTCGCATACGTAGCTCATCACAACCGGGATCATGCCTGCGTCGAATTCTGCCTGCAATACCTTCCTGCGGCTTTGCAACATGCAGGCATTTTTTAATTTTTCGGCAATGAAAGCAATGTCATGCCATTCAGACAGGCGCTGCAACCGCTCTGCTTCTGAACGTCCCGACTGGCTGGAATGCTGGTAGTCTTCCAAAGCCAACCGGTAATTGATGCGGTAATGCTGTGCATCGCGCTCGGGCTGGGCATTGCGGCGTTGCAGCAGGCGCTCGTAAGTGGCCTGGAAATGGCGATCCAGGCCGCGCTGCCGGCAGGCGCTGAGCAGGCATAACAACTGCTCCGATTCATTGGTTTGCCAATCCTCCCAGGCCAGATAGGTCTCTGCAGCCCGTAACAAGTAGTTGGAAACATGATGTACCCTTGCCGAAGCGTCAGGGGTTTCAGGAAACAATATTGCTGATAAATTTTCCGAGTTTACCTCAATTTTTTCTCTGTGCTTTTGCTGCCTGAAAAAATGAAACAGCTTTTGCACATCGGGGTGTTTGTTGTGCAAAGGGCTCGACAGAAATTTGCCAAACCAATGCCAGTCTTTTTTTTGAAAGGAGTGCAGAATTTCCAGTATTTTCATGAGTAAAAGCTATTTTTTATACGAAAACTGCGTGAGGGATGGAAGCGGTATGGCCCGCCTCCTGGAACTTATTCAGGACACTGCATCCCTTAAAGCGGGCCATAATAGCGGACAGCCCGACCCTTTTCGGGGCACGCCCAAATCTAAAAAAAATCCGAGAATCACTATTTTTTGTTTTTGAGAAAAGGCAGCAAAGGGGCGTACTTTTGGCTCAACACTTCGAATAAGAATGCTGTATGCGCCAACGTCTTGTATTGATCCTATTGTGTTTCCCATTTCTGCTCTTTTCCCAGGGGTGGCAGCGCTATTACAGCGGTAGCAGGGCGTTTTCGCTCCAGGCTTTACCGGATGGTTCCCTGACGCTGGCGGGAAATGCAGTGGATTCGGGAGGCCGAAGCGATTGGTACTGGCTGCATGCCGATGCACTGGGGCAGGTTGTAGCGGAGCAAAAATTTGGAGACGCCCTACAACAGGAAAGTGCGCAACTAATTGTCCCTGCGGGAAATGGATGGCGCATTTACGGCAATAAAACGGGCATTGGCGACAGCATTGCTTCGGTAGCGCTGGATGCGCAGGGACAACCGATGGGGGGTGCTTCTATGCTCGAAGGCTTGCTCTACAATGGCCGGGCAGCTTCAGACGGAAGTGTGCTGCTTGCCGGTAGCGCACCCAACGGAAAATCGCTTTGCGCAAAAACAGACCCCGACGGGCAGTTGATCTGGAGCCGTTCGGATAGTTTAGGCTTTTTTACGACCGGGCGGGATGTCCTTTACGCGCATGCAAATGGTACCTGGTTGCTCGGGGATTTCCTCAGCGGGGCCCCGTCGCCCAATTACGATTTTTTCCTGTTGAAAATAGACGCTTCCGGCCAGTTGCTGGATTCGAAAACCTATGCCTGGCCCGACGATGAAATCCCCTCTGCCATCGTGCAGCAAGCACCGGACCGCTGGATCATTGCCGGTTCGGTGCGCAACGCTGCCAACCCGGCGTATATAGACGAAGACCTGATGCTGGTGGCAGTGGATGCTGTCGGGGATACGGTGTGGCGAAAACACTACCCCCTAACCGGATATCAGCAACTCCATGCCGCAAAAGTGCTCGCCAACGGCAATCTGGTGCTGGCCGGGGAAACGCGACCAGAATTTTCGGGCAGCCGTAATGCTTTTTTGGCCCAGGTGGACCCAATCGGTAACCTGTTGTGGTACAAGACTTACGGTGGAATCCGGGGCGATATTTTCTGGGATGTGGTAACCATGCCCGAGGGTGGGTTTGCCCTGGCCGGTCAAACGGCTTCGTTTGGTGAAGATACGGCTTTAAAAACCTGGCTGGTACGTACCGATTCGACCGGAGTGGTTTGGAGCAACCGAATATCCGGGCAGGTTGCTTTTGATGAGGTAGAAAATTGCCAGACAGATGCGCAGGAACTGTCTTTAGCCAACTGGTTGGTTGCGGCAAGCGGTGCTGTGGGTACGTTTTACGGCTATACCGATGCTGATGGCCGATACGATGTGTTGGTGGACACGGGCATCTGGGCAGTTTCGGTGTTACCGCCTTCCGGGTACTGGGTTGCCTGCGCAGATTCCATTCCGGTGGCGATGTACCAATTGGGAGAAACAACCCTGCTTGACGTTCCTGTGCAGGCAGCCTACCACTGTCCGCTGATGCAGGTGGACCTGAGTACCCCGTATTTGAGGCGCTGTTTTGAAAACACCTATACTGTTCGGTATCAAAATTCCGGGTCGGCAATTGCTGAAAATGTGTGGATTGCCGTAATTCCGGATACTCATCTCACGCCAATTGGCAGTAATTTACCTTATGTCCTTGCCGGAGATACGCTGTTGTTTGAGCTTGGCCCGGTTGCCCCGATGCAAGGCGGGAGTTTTGTTTTGACGGCCTTGCTGGATTGTGAAAATACCGTACCGGGGCAAACCCATTGCAGCGAGGCCTTTATTCTGCCCGATTCGCTTTGTTATGCCATCAGCCCGGATTGGGACGGAGCCATGCTGGAAGTCAGCGGCTTGTGTGCCGGCGATTCGGTGGTTTTGCACGTGGCGAATACGGGGGCGGGCATGCAAAACCCTGTGGCGTATGTGATTACAGAGGATCAGGTCATTTTCCGGCAAGCGCAGTTGTTTTTAGGGGCGGGGCAAGACACCACTTTTGTGCTGTATCCGGGTGGTGCTACGGTGACGCTGATGGTGCAGCAAACAGCTGGTTTTCCTGGCAATAGTACGCCAACTTTAGTCATCGAAGGTTGTGGTGGTTTTCCATTTTCGACCGGGTATGCCCTGCAATTTCCTACCGACGACGGCGACCCGTTTCACGACCTCGAATGCCGGGAAAATATCGGTTCCTTTGATCCAAACGATAAAACAGGCCTCCCGGCCGGGGTAACTGAAGCGGGTTATCTTGCAGCAGGGAGCGCCATAGAGTACCTCATTCGCTTTCAGAATACGGGAACGGATACTGCATTTCGGGTGGAAATCCGCGACACTTTGCCACCAGGACTGGATTTGGCTACTTTGGAACAAGGCGCTGCCAGCCATGCTTATCGACTGGAAATCAGCGGCTCAGGTGCTCTCCGGTTTGTTTTCGATCCGATTGCCCTGCCCGATTCTTTTGCGAATCCTGTTGCCTCTCAGGGGTTTGTCAAATACCGCATCAATACCCATAAAGGGCTTGAGGATGGCACGCGCTTAGAAAACCGAGCAGCCATTTATTTTGATTTCAATGCGCCTGTACTGACCGAATATACCCTGCATACCATAGGCGACCCGTTGGCCTACCTGCTGGTAGATGTGGTGGAGCCAAACTTGCCTGGAACGGCGGTTTCCAGCCTAAAAGCCACGCCGAACCCTTTCCGGGAATCCACCCTGCTGGAATGGCCCGAGGGTAAGGGGGGCGGCCCTTACCGGGTGCAAATCTGGGACAATCAAGGGCGCTTGATTCGGGAAACTGAATGCCGGGAAGCTGCTTTTCAATTGGAAATGGATGAATTGAAGGAAAATATGTTTTTAATCCGGGTGTCGCACAGCGGCGAAACGATTGCAGTGGGTAGGGTAGTGCGGCATTGATTTTTTGATTGTAGAAAATGAACAGCCATGCGGTGTATTTACTTTGCTATTTTGATGTTAAGCTTCGCCTCCGGTGCAAAAGCGCAGGCCTGTTTCCCCGGTGCGGATTGTGAAAGTGCGCCATTTTTCTGTGGGTATGTGCTTGAAAACAACAACTTTGTCAATATCGTACCCGGTTTGCATACCTCCACGCCGCCATCTTGTATTGGACAATTGCACAACAGTAACTGGTTTCGGATTGTGCCCTGTGATGTTGGATTGAGTCTGATGGTCCAAATTCAAAATTGCAACGAATCGATCGGGCTTCAGGCGGCGTTGTTTGATGGATGCGGATTTGATGCAAACGTGTTGTCGTGTTATGCCGGAGTGGCCGGTGCCACCACCTTTTTTATTGATGCCATCGTGGAACCGGGAAGGCCTTACTTTTTGCAAATAGATGGTGCAGAAGGAGATATATGCGAATACGAAATTACTGTTCTTAGTGGATTGGATGTTTCCCCGCCTTCGGGTAGTGCCGTAAACGGGGCAATCACGGGGACAATCGGGGGGTATTGTAATGGATCAGAGAGCGTACCGGTTACCTTTACTGCCTCCTGGCCGGGTTGTGACGGGCCATTGGATTGTTACAATGTACCATTGGACAGTTGTACCGGACTTCGGTGGACTTTACCTCCGGGTTCCCTGATTATAGGCAATCCGTATGCCAATCCCGTCACGGTAAGTTTTCAAAACGTGCTGACGGGCACCTACCTCATCAAAGCAGAACCCCGTATTTGCCCGGATATCATGTGCCAGGAATGTTATTGTCCGGCAGAGGAATTATCGCTTCAAATTACCATCGGCGACTCTTGCAACCAGGATTGTGAGGCCTTCAATGATCCGGCCCCGCCCGGAGATGCATGCAGTGAAGCCCCTTTCCTGTGCGGGAATTATTTAGATGGTTATTGTAGCAGCAATGCAGGGCTTGGAAACGATACCCTTTCGGGGGTTGCGCTGCGCAACAGTGGATTTCTCCGGCTTTCACCATGCAAAGATTCCCTTCATTTGCGGTTGCAGGCACACGATTGTGCCCAGGGCAATGATTTGACGTTCCGGTTGATGGGAGGGAGTTGTGATGATCCGGTGTTCATTGGCGCTGTGGTTGTGCCAAGTGGGGAGGCAACTGATTTTATTTTCCCCGACATAGTGCCTGATGAAACCTATTTCTTAGTTTTTGAAGGCGGCCCTTCCGGGAATGTTTGCGAATTTAATGTGGAAGTTATCGGCGGCATCGGCACCGCTGACTCCGGAGGTACGTTTACCTGCGATTGCACCGGAGGCGATGTAGTAGGGCCTGCTGACCTGTGCCCGACGGATATTGCCGTTTATTCCCTCACACCGCGCGATTGCAGTTTTACTTTTACACCGAATGGCGGAGGGGATAGCATCGGCAATGGGTATTCCTGTTGCCCTGACACGTCTACGCTCGATTCTTTCCAATTGGTCTGGCACATCCCGGATGCCATGAATTTTTTAAGTGACAGTATCAATGTAAACACCATTACCGTGCAGGTAGACAGCAGCCTGCTCGGTATTGATACGATGATAACCGGGTTGATTTGGGTAACTTATGAACCGGTTCTTCAACAGGAAATTCCAACAGATTCTTTGGTTTATTGCGATTGCCCAACGATGAGTTGCCCCATTGACGGGGGTGGAGCTTTGACCGTTCATATATCCCATGAGGTGGAACAGGATGTTTGCTATCTAACCTGTGCTACATCAAATTGCTTTTTTCAACCAACTGAAAATGAGATTTTTGTATATGATGCCCCCGGTACCTATAGTGAACAAACAAATTGCAAAACCTATATTTTCTATGTTTTTGATCTTCAGTGGCCACCTTTTTTATTCATTCAGCCTGTGCCGCCCTTAACGTGTAATAATCCGGTTGGGACGCTGGTTGCCGAGGTGTCTTCTACTGTAGACTTTTATTTTTGGACAGGCCCCGGAATTATTTCATCCCCCAACGAGGCCGGTATTCAGGTCAATTTGCCGGGAACTTATACCTGCATGATCGTGGATGCATTTACGGGATGTTTCAATGCAACGTCCATTGACGTTATGGCTGATTTCGCCCCCCCGATAGTGGAGGTAACCCCTAATGTCAACATTTGCCAGGGAGGAAGTGCCCTGCTGAGTGCTGCGGGCAGCAGTGCCGGCGTGAATTTTATCTATACCTGGAGCAGTGGCCAGTCCGGCCAGGACATTTCAGTTTCTCCCGCTTCGACAACTGTTTATACCTTGACAGTAGAGAACACCACGAATGGCTGTGTCAGTACTGCATCAACCACGGTTACGGTCAATCTGCAGGATACGCTGGAACTCGGTGTGTTGGGCACGATCAGCTGTGCGCAACCCTGCGTAAATTATCAGGGGGTAGATTACTGCGCTGGCGGGGTTTACACCGTTGCAAGCGGCTCGTGTGAAATCAGCAGGTTCACCATCGAAGAAGACCAGAACTTGCCAACTGTGATCCTGCCACCGGTGACGCTGTGCGCCGGGGAATGTTACACCTTTTACGGCGAGGAATACTGCGTTTCCACCACCGTGATGCAGGAAGACAACTGCATCCTTATGGTGCAGGAAATCATCGCCAATCCAATCACCGTGGTGCAGGCAGGGTTGATAGGAAACCTCAGTTGTGGCAGTGCCTGCGTTGGATATTTGGGAGATGAATATTGTACTCCCGGACAATATTCCGACACCTCAGCTTGTTTGATCACCTTTTTTGAAATCGGGTTTGTCCGGGATACCCAACAGCTGGGGCAGATTGGTGCCCTGAGTTGCCAGCAAGCTTGTGTGTCTTTTATGCAAAACTTGTACTGTGAGCCGGGGAATTATACGGTAGAGGACGATTGTACGGTTTACCATTTCAGCATTGGCGAAAATCAAAATGCGCCGGGTTATGGCAACCTCAACCTCAATTGTTTGCCAGATAACCATCATTACACCGTCAGTTTTGCCATCACCGGGACCCCGCCGTTCAAAGTAAACGGAGCAACCATTGCCGGTACCTATTACACCTCAGTGCCTTTTGCCAATGGCGCTCCTTATGCATTCGTCATAGAACAGGTCAGCAATGGCTGTCAGACAGTGCTCAGCGGTTCGTACGACTGTTCGTTTATGTGTACCGGGAATCCGGGGGCTATGTCTGCCCCGCAAACAGAAGTTTGTATCGGATCAAACGTTCAGGTGATTCCCGAAAACCCACCACAACCGGCTCCGGGGCAAGTGGTGCGCTACCTGCTGCATACCCTGCCCGGTACAACCCCCGGAACCATTTTGGCTGAAAACGCAACCGGCATTTTTAGTTTCGATCCGGTAACAATGCTCCCGGACGAGATTTATTACCTTTCAAGTGGAATAGGCACGCTCTCTGCGGGCGGCGCATTGGATTTCAATAATTTTTGTACCCGCATTTCGGCGGGGCAACCGGTTGTTTTTCATGCGCCGCCCCTGTTTATGGACGTATTCCGTGAAAATCCTTCTTGTTTCGGGGAATCGGATGGTTCCATTACCATCCTTTCTTCAGGGACAGCACCGCTGGATTATGCCATCAATGGGGGACTTTTCAGCAACCAACCACAGTTTGAAGGGCTTGGCGCAGGAACCTACAACCTTGCGCTGCGCGACGCTTCCGGCTGTATGGCCAATATCACTACGACCCTCAACGAACCGGATTCGCTCTGGTTAGATGTAGGGCCGGATCAGGAAATTACGCGGGGGCAGGCCGTTTTGTTGCAGGCAACTTGTAGTTTGGAAAATCCCTCACCAGTGTGGTCAAATGACCAGAATACCACTACACACGAGGGCATCGAATGGCTGGTTCAACCGGCAAGCACAACGCGCTACACCTGTGAGGTGCAGGACGAAAAAGGTTGTGTAGCCAAGGCCGGCTTGTTGGTACAGGTGAGGCCCAATAGCGTATTTCATCCCAATGTGCTTTATCGGAACAGCGAAAATCCGGCCAACCGGAACTTTACGCTGTTTGCACAGGAAGGGCATGTTCAGCAAATCAATAGCCTGAAAATTTTTGACCGTTGGGGCGATCTGGTTTTTCAACGCAACCTGTTCGCGCCCAATGTGCCGGAATTGGGCTGGGATGGGGCCATTAACGGCAAACCCAGCAATGCCGCCGTCTTTGTTTTTGTGGCAGAATTGTTGTTGTCTGACGGGACGGTAGAGGTGGTGAAGGGGGATGTGACGGTGTTGTAGGGTGGGGGATATGGGTGACTTGTCCTGAAATAGGTTGACAGGAAATGTCAACAAAAAACAGGACAAAGATGAAAGAAGTAAAGCGTTATTCGGATCATTTCAAAAAGCGGGTTGTAGAGGAAGCATTGCTAGGTCCATGTACAGGCGTGGGTTGGCTAAAAATCAAATAGACCGGATACTCTTTCTGGCTATTGAAGAAGATATTTTTAATACGTTTTTTCAAAAACCTTTAATCTCAGAGACTATTCGGGAAGAACAGATTTTTGTACTCGTTTTCAGTCATTTAGAACAAAAAATTAAGCAATGGATAGAATGAATCAATACCGGCGCATCATCATGGATATCCTTACTGAATATGCCAATTCCAAGCCCATCAATACTCCAGGGGCAGAATTGGAAGAGCAGGTCTTATTTGACACAGAACGCGATCATTACCAAATTCTTACGGTTGGATGGGAAGGCGGACGGCGAGTATACTATCCGGTTTTTCATCTCGATATTAAGGATGGGAAAGTCTGGGTGCAGGAAGATGCCACTGATTATGATGTGGTAGGAACCATGGAAAAGATGGGAGTCGCCAAGTCGGATATTGTTTTGGCGTTTCATGCGCCTTATAAAAGGCCTTATACCGGGTATGCGGTTTAGGCGGGAGTCATGTGGGTTGTTATCTACAAATACTCTGCAAGGGGCAAATATGATTAGCCCCCGATTGCATCAGGGGCTATTCCCCTTCAACCGCTTTGTGGTTATGATTCGTTAAGTT
>JABWAJ010000060.1 GCA_013361075.1 Saprospiraceae bacterium
ATCGGCAGCAACAATTGGGCGCTGTCGGGTAGTAAAACGGCATCAGGTAGCCCTATGCTGTGCAACGACCCTCACTTGCGGCTCACATTGCCATCCATCTGGTATGAGGTACAGATTCATACCCCCAACCTGAATGCCTACGGGGTTTCCCTGCCCGGCGTACCCGGAATCGTCATCGGGTTCAATGAAAGCATTGCCTGGGGGTTGACCAATGTGGGGCAGGATGTACTCGACTGGTACCGGATTCGCTGGGCAGATGCCGGCAAAACCAGCTATGTGCTCGACGGAGCGCCAAAACCTGTGGAAATTCGGGAAGAAGTCGTCCGGGTGCGCGGGCAGAAAGAACCGATTGTCGAACGGGTTAAATATACCGTCTGGGGCCCCGTTGTTTACGAAACACCCAACTCGGATTATTTGGACATGGCCATGCGCTGGATTGCACACGACGCCCCATCGGAGGGATGCCCGAATGAAGTTGGCCTGTTTTTCGGCTTGATGAGAGCCCGGGATTATGCCGCCTATGCTGCTGCTGTCGGATGCCATGAAAGTCCGGCCCAAAACATTGTTTTTGCTTCCCGGGCCGGCGATATTGCCATTACTGTTGCCGGAAAATTTCCGATCAAAAAAGAAGAGCAGGGGCGGTTTATACAGGATGGCAGCCTTTCGGCCAATGCATGGCAGGGCTTTATTCCCGCAGCGCAAATCCCCAAAGTACACAACCCGGAACGCGGATTTGTGGCTTCGGCCAACCAGCACTCTACCGGCCCGGATTATCCTTATTATTACAATGGGGGATTCGATGACTACCGGGGCAGGTACATCAACCGGCGCATTGAAGCCATGAAGGGCGCTACTGCGCAGGACATGATGGCTTTGCAAAATGATAACTACAGCATCAAAGCAGAGGAAGGAACCCCGCTGTTGCTCAGATTGCTGGACGAATCTGAGGTAAAGGACCCGCTCGGTAAAAAAATACTGGCAGACCTTAAAAGCTGGAATTTCCGTTTTGACGGGACTTCCAAAGCTCCTGCTGCTTTCGAGGTTTGGTTTCGGGCAACAAGCAGACGTGCTTTTGAAGACCTTTTTGATTTTGAAATCAGGGATTCCATGGAGGTTTTGTTTCCCGAGACCTGGCGACTGCTGGAAATGCTGGAGCAACAACCCGAGCACGCCGTTTTTGACGACTATTGCACAAAAAGCAATGAAACCGCCGGGGATATTGTCACCACAGCTTTTGGTGAAATGGTAGAGACCCTGCGCGACCGGTATGAAACCGATGCCTTCAACTGGTCGAAACAAAAGGGAACCAATATCCTGCATTTGGCCAATATTCCGGCTTTTTCGGCCAACGATGTCCAGTGCGGGGGCTATTATGAGGCACCAAATGCCATCAGCAAAGCAAACGGCCCGTCGTGGCGCATGATTGTGGAACTGGGCGACTTCCCAAAAGCCCATGGCGTTTATCCGGGAGGGCAATCCGGCAACCCCGGCAGCCCTTATTACGACAATGCCGTGGCAGATTGGGCAGCCGGACGGTATTACGATTTGTTGTTCATGAAAGACGTGAACGACGACCGGGGCAAAATTCGCGGCCGCCTGGAGATGAAATCCAAATAGCATAAAACGGGATCACATGAAAAAAAATGAATCAACTGACCTTTCGGTATTTTTGCGGTTGACAGCGATCGTACTGCTTGTTGTAGCCGGAGGGTGGTTTACTGCACCCTTCCTGCCATGGTGGCGCATCCTTGTTTTTGGCCTGCTGGCTGGCCTGGTTTTTGCAGGCAAATTAAATAAGTGGGTTTTTGCCGCAGGTTTTCTTGGCGGATTGCTCCTTTGGGGGCTGCATGCGTCTTATCTTAGCGGCTCAAATGAGGGCATTCTTGGCGGACGCATCGGCGGACTTTTTGGCGGGATCGGTGCAACGGGGGCTATCCTGCTCTCGGCAATACTGGGCGGGTTGTACGGTGGGCTTGGTGCCTGGACAGGAAAGCTGGTGCGGAGCAGTTTTTAGGGAGTTCAACATCACAATGTATAAAAATGGACCCATACGAAAAGGCCCGAAAACGGGTAAAGGCCAAAAAAGAATTTTATCAGCACCTGAATTCTTTCATCAGTGTAGGCGGATTTCTTTTGGTGCTCAATGTGGTGACAAGCTTTGGTGACTGGTGGTTTATGTACCCGATGTTGGGGTGGGGGATTGGCCTGGCCATTCATTTCATGAGCGTATTTGGAATACCGGGTATGGAGCATGGTTCGGAAGACTGGGAAGAGCGCGCCATCCGCAAGGAAATGGAAAAAATGAAACAAAAAGGGGAGATTACCTCCGGGGAAGAGCCTGAAGAACCGCTTGAATTAAAGGAAATTATCAAAGAAAACCGTGGGAAAAACTGGGATGAAAAAGACCTGGTTTAAAGCCAAATCAGGTCTTTTACAATCG
Organism: Saprospiraceae bacterium; assembly: GCA_013361075.1. GTDB lineage: Bacteria > Bacteroidota > Bacteroidia > Chitinophagales > Saprospiraceae > JABWAJ01. The sequence goes on from JABWAJ010000060.1 coordinate 2,441, forward strand.
TTTGCAATTCAGTAACAATTTGTTAACTGCACCTTTGCCTGAAGGCTAATTATCTTTACCAATAAATAATGGAACTGACACTCCAACAATTCGATGCCCTTGCGGCAAAGTGCCGTGAGATTTTTGTAAAAAAAACACACGACTATGGGACTTCGTGGCGAATATTGAGGCCAAGTTCGCTGACTGACCAACTTTACATTAAAGCCTGGCGCATTCGCAGCATTGAAGAAAAGGGGGTACAGCAGGTCAGCGATTCCATCGCCGATGAATTTATTGGGCTTATTAATTACAGCATTATTGCTTTGATCCAAAACGAACTACCGGAAAATACGCCCCTGGAATTGCCACTTGAAGCCGTTACCAGGCTTTACGACGAGCAATTGGCAGAAACCCGCAGACTTTTACAACAAAAAAATCACGACTACGGCGAAATTTGGCGCGAACTCCGGATCAGTTCCATGACCGACCTGATTTTATCAAAACTACTCCGCATCAGGCAGATTGAAGACAACAGCGGACAAACAATTGCATCAGAAGGAGTAGATGCGAATTACCGCGATATCATTAACTATGCTATTTTTGCACTCATTAAACTGTCGTAGGGTTGGGGCTGAAAATCTTTAGCCCCAACCCTACGGGTTTCAAATAGATACCGAATCATGGGTTTAGGAACAATTTTTATTGCAACAGCCATTGTGGCGCTTCTTTTGACAACCTTAATGCATTTTGGTCTCCACAAAGTGAAAAACTGGGGACTTAGCTTTTTTCAAAACTTTGCCGGCGCTCTTTTTGTGTTTTCAGGTGCGGTTAAAGCCATTGACCCGCTTGGGACGGCTTATAAAATGGAGCAATATTTTGAACAATTTGAAGTGGTGTTCAAACCTACCTGGTTTTCCTTCCTGTCTCCCTTGTTCCCCAAACTGTCGGCTTATTCAGCCGGTTTTTCAGTCTTCATGATCGTTTTTGAAATTGTGCTGGGGCTTTTTTTGCTGGCGGGAGCTTATCGCAAATTTACGGCATGGGCATTCCTCCTGCTGGTGGGCTTTTTCACTTTCCTGACGGGGTTTACTTACCTGACCGGCTTCGTGCCGGAGGGCGTAAACTTTTTCCAGTTTGGACAGTGGGGCCAATTTGTGGAAACCAACATGAAAGTGACCGATTGCGGGTGCTTTGGTGACTTTATCAAACTGAAACCTAAAGTTTCTTTTTTCAAAGACCTGTTTTTGTTGATTCCGGCATTTTTGTTCCTTTTCCGTTCCAAACACATGCACACCTTGTTCAATAGCCGGATTAATGCAGGCCTTGCTATTATTTCCACGGGGTTGTTGACGATTTATTGCATGAGTAACTTCGTCTGGAATCTGCCGGATGTTGATTTTCGCCCTTTCAAAATAGGTGTTAACATTCGGGAACGCATGCAGGCAGAACGGGATGCCCTCAACGCAGTGGATATTCTGGCTTACAAAATGACCAACAAAAAAACCGGGGAATCCATAGAATTGCCCTATGACCAATACATGAAAGAATTTCAGAAATATCCGGCTGAAGATTGGGAACTGGAACAGATAAAATCAGAACCTGCCGTGCCGCAAACCAAAATCAGTGAATTTGAAGTGTCGAATCTCTCAGGAGACAACGTAACCGATTCGCTGCTGAATGATCCCAATTACAGTTTCATGGTGATTTCACATAAACTCTACGGAAAAGATAAAACGGTTGTCAACGTTTTTGCCGATACGATTTACGTTCCGGATACCATTCGTACAGGTGGCACCATTCAGATCGGCCGCAAAGCAGCCGGAGTACGGGAACGCAGGGATACGCTGATGACGAAAGACTGGAACAACGCAGGGTTCATGAAAGCGTGGACAGAAAAAATTAACCCGGTATTGATGGCTGCCCAAAAAGAAGGGCTTAAAGGGTATGTCATTACGGCCTATCTGAATGCTGGTGCCATCAATGATTTTCGAAAAAATATTGGCGCAGATTATCCGTTCTACACAGCCGACGACATCCTGTTGAAGACCATCATCCGTTCAAATCCCGGATTGGTTTTGTTGAAAAACGGTAAAGTAGTGATGCAGTGGCACTACCGGCAGTTGCCAGACTACGCAAAGATTAAAGAGAAGTTTTTGAAATAACTGAGGGAGTACGGAAATTTAGTTTCCTTTGCAGTCTCATAAAATACTGCTTCCAGAAAAGTCATGTTGAGCAGAAGAAACGTTCGTATCAAAGTAATGCAGGTGCTTTATGCAGCTGGTAAAGACCAGGAAATGGACTTTGGCAGCGTCATGCACCTGTATCGGAAAAGCATCAGCCGCTCTTTTGAGTTGCTGTTGTTTAATCTCGATGCACTGATCCGCATTGCGGGATTTGCACGCCAGGATGCTTCAAAAAAAACAGCCAAACTGCGCCCAACGGACGAAGACCGGCTCTTTACGGCCAAGTTGTATGACAACAGCCTGATGGCTTCCCTGTCAGAAAATCCGGAACTCAAGCGCCTGATCCGGGCCTATCACCTCGACGATAAAATTGACGAGGACAATGTTCGCCTGATTTATTCCGATTTTGCAAAATCAGAAGAATACAAAAATTACGTCCTGAAGAAAGATACCAGTGACGAAGACCACATGGAAATGCTGCTCTTCCTGTACAAACACTGTTGTGCAGATGAGACGTTTAACGAATTGGTTGAAGACTACTATCCTGCATGGATTGACGACAAGTCGCTCATCGTCGGGTCCATGAAAAAAATATTGAAAGCACTGCCTGCCGAAGCTAATTTTCATGAAGCTTACCGCCCGCCGGAAGAAGCGGTGAAAGAGTTTGGCGAATTGCTGGTAGACAAATCTTTCCATACCAATACTGACCTGCTTGAAATCATCGAACCTGCTCTGAAAAACTGGGATGCAGAGCGCGTTGCGGTCATTGATATGATCCTCATCAAAATGGCGCTTTGCGAAATGATGTATTTCCCAAGCATTCCTACCAAAGTAACGCTGAATGAATACGTAGAAATTTCTAAGCTCTACAGTACCGATAAAAGCAAAGATTTCATCAACGGGATTCTCGATCGCCTGATGAAAAAGTTACAAAAAGACGGCAGGATTGTGAAGGAAGGCCGGGGACTTATCGAGTAGCACCTAAAGAGATAATGCCATGATTGCGTGCAGGTTATTGGTTATCAGTTATTTGTTATTGGTGAGACAGGCGACAAAGAACCAATAACCAACAACTAATAACCAAAACAAGTGTCTTACAAAGTCAAAGAAATATACTACACACTACAAGGTGAAGGCGCTCACACGGGGCGCGCGGCAGTATTTTGCCGGTTCACGGGCTGTAATCTCTGGAGTGGTCGGGAAGAAGATCGCCATAAGGCAATTTGCCAGTTTTGCGATACGGATTTTGTCGGCACTGACGGCCCTAATGGCGGACGTTTTAAAACGGCTGCTGCCCTTGCAGAAGCGGTAGCCGGGCAATGGCCCGGTGGGGGTAAACCGTATGTGGTGTGTACCGGTGGCGAACCCCTGCTGCAACTCGACGCTGCACTCCTTGATGCATTTCACCGCAAAGGTTTTGAAGTGGCCATAGAAACCAATGGCACAATGCTTCCTCCGCCAGGGATAGACTGGATTTGTGTCAGCCCTAAAGCAGGTTCAGAATTGGTATTGCAGGAAGGGCACGAACTAAAATTGGTTTTTCCTCAGCCAGGCGCAGCCCCCGAACAATTTGAGCAACTCAACTTTCTGCATTTCTTTTTGCAGCCTATGGACGGCCCACATCAGGCTCAAAACATCCAGCTGACACTGGCGTACTGCATGGCTCACCCGAAGTGGCGCCTCAGTCTGCAAACGCATAAGGTCCTGCACATTCCGTAAGGCTGGCGACCTGCTTGCCTTTTACCTGTACTTACCATAAACGACTTCAATAGCCGCAGCAAGTTTACGATCTTTTTCGGTGACCGTATTACCGGCGTCATGCGTGCTGAGGTGGATTTCTACCCGGTTCCAGACATTGCTCCAATTGGGATGGTGATTCATTTTTTCAGCCAGCAGGGCCACTTCGGTCATGAAGGCAAAAGCTGCGGAAAAATCCTTAAAAGTCAGCGTTGCACTGAGTTGATTGTTGGCTTCGGTCCACATAGGTTTCTGTATTGTGCAGATGGCATTCTCAATCATCAACATCACAAAAGAAATCTTGTTCTATCGCCTGCTGTATAAAGTCTAATTTCTAAAATCTAACATCTAATTAGTAATCTTGCATTTCAAAACTGCACGGAATGTCCCTGCTCAAAAAATTAGCCGGAGAAACCGCGATATACGGTGGCGCTACGATTCTTTCTCACCTGCTGAATTTCATCATCATTACGCCTTATCTGACCCGGGTTCTGGAAGGTAAACGCGAGGAATATGGGGTTCATGGCCTGATGTATGCGTTTGCCGGACTGCTCATGGTATTTTTGACTTATGGTATGGAAACGGCTTTTTTTCGGTTTGGAAGGCAGCAGGAAGACCGGGAGCGAGCTTTCTCCACCGCTTCCATTTCCCTGTTGGCCAGTACTATATTTTTCACAGCGCTAATGGTTGTTTTTTCGCCAGACATAGCAGCACAATTGACCGACCGATCCGATACTGTTTTCGTGACCTATTTTGCTCTGATAATGGGATTTGATGTGCTTTGTGCCATCCCTTTTGCCCGGCTGCGCTTAGAAAACCGCCCCATGCGTTTTGCCATGCTGAAAGTGGTCAATGTGGCTATAAATGGAGTATTCATCCTGTTTTTTCTGGAAATCTTACCCTGGATCGGAAAAGACAATGGTTTGGTTCCCGGCGCCTACTTTCCTGACCATGAGCTACACTACGTTTTTGTGGCCAACCTGATTGCAAGTTTGGTGACGATCATCATGTTGCTGCCCTACTGGAAAAAAATGAACTGGCAATTCGACCGTGCCCTATGGTTCAAAATGATGAAATATGCTTTGCCGCTGGTTATTGTGGGCGCCTCAGGAATGATTAATCAGCTTGCCGACCGGTTTTTGATTAAGTCGCTGTTGCCCGGAACGCTGGAAGAAAACCTGGACCAGTTAGGGGTATACAATGCCTGCATTAAAATTGCGGTGCTCATGAATTTGTTTACTCAGGCCTTTAAATATGCGGCTGAACCCTTCTTTTTCAACCAGGCCAACCGGAACGATGCCCGGCATCTTTACGCCCAGGTTGGTCAGGCATTCACCATGGTGGGGGCCACCGCTTTTTTGGGGATATTGCTTTATCTCGATTATTTCCAGTTGCTCATTGGCAGCGATTTCAGAGAAGGGCTTGGCATTGTGCCGATTACGTTAATGGCCTACCTCTTTCTGGGGATCTACTACAATTTTTCGACCTGGTACAAACTCACGGACCAAACCCATATCGGAGCCTATATTTCTGTTGGAGGTGCCCTGGTGACGCTTATCCTGAATTTTCTGCTCCTTCCGCGAATTGGCTATGCCGGTGCAGCGTGGGCTTCCTTAGCTTGTTTTGGGTTCATGATGGTGGCGGGTTACCTCATCGGGCAACGGCATTATCCCATTCCTTATCCCATTGGTCGGATGGCATTGTATATTTTGCTGGCAGTCGGAATTTACCTGTTTGGTGAAGCGACTAAAGCAGAAAACCAGATTTTGCGCACCGCCATCAATACCGGCTGGATGGTTTTTTATCTCCTGTTGTTATATGCCATGGAGCGCAGGGGGCTGTTTTTAAGGCGGTCCTGAAAATATCCTCCCAAACGAATAAAATCACCCATGTCTACCAACCTGCAAAGCGCAATGGCTCCCTCCCCAAAACTCCGGCTCATTGCCTCCCTGCTGGTCTTGCTTAGCGCAATTTGCTTTTCCGGAAAAGCAGTATTGGTGAAGCTGGCGTACCAGCACCATATAGACAGCGTATCTCTGCTTACCCTGCGCATGATCTTTTCCCTGCCCTTTTTTTTGCTCAATGCCTGGATTGGCAAAGAACGGCATAAAAAAACCGGAAATTACGAGCGGCTGAAATACAGCGACTGGCTGCGCATCATAGCACTTGGGCTTTCAGGGTATTACTTCGCCAGCCTGTTAGATTTTATGGGATTGCAATACATCACAGCAGGTTTGGAGCGCCTCATCCTCTTTTTATACCCTACGATGGTACTCCTGCTGTCCTCATTTTTTTTGCGAAAAGCCATAACCCGGGCACAATTGGTGGCCCTGTTGCTCACTTATGGCGGGGTGGCCATGGCACTGCTCGATCGCACCCAGCTTGGGGGAAGCAATGTGCCACTTGGTGCTGCTTTGATTTTCGGAAGCGGACTTGCTTATGCCATTTACATGGTGGGAAGTACCAAATGGGTCGTTCGCCTCGGAGCCATGCGCTACACTTCCTCCGCAATGATCGCAGCAAGCATGGCCATTATTTTGCATCACGGCATCGTCTATCAATGGCATCTTTGGCATTATCCGGCTGAAGTTTACTGGCTGGTACTGGCGATGGCTATTTTCGCAACGGTACTGCCAACACTCATGGTTAGTGAAGGCATCCGGATCATAGGGGCCGGCAATACGGCCATCATTAGCAGCATTGGCCCTGTTGCCACAATTGTTATGGGTTACTTCTTTCTTGGGGAAACCTTTGGAGGCTGGCAAATACCGGGCACCCTGCTGGTAATGGCAGGCGTATTGTGGATTAGCGGACCGAAAAAATCAGTAAAACAACCAGGAACTCAATGACCGGACATTATTTTGTCTTGATTTCCATGATCATATTGAGGTAAGAACGCCCGAACGAAACGGCAGAATCAAACTCAAGCAGACTGGTGTCGGGCGAAGTAATCCGGTGTGTTTCTGCAATTTTTTCCACGGCCTTTTTGATGACCTTTTTATTGAAAGTTTTTCCGTCGTTTTCCCGGTACGTTTCCTGAAACCCAAGTGCTTTGAAGTAGTTCGGTTCCTGAATCCGGAAGTATAAATGAAACAAAGCGCGGTCATATTTGGGGATGGCAAAATTGAATAAACACTTGCCGGCAATGTAGCCAGGGATGGCGAGAGCTACTTTGTCGTAGCCGTTTTCCTCGTACCAGTTCATTTTGGGCAATTCACTGGCGAGCACCTGTACGACCTGTTCGTGACCAACTGAAGTGGTGATCCCAAAAGTGGCCGGAACCCGGTACATTTCTTTAAAAAATGCTTCTTTAGGACGGGAAGCTAATTTCTGCAACTCCTTACAAAACAATAGGTTTTTTTGTGCAACTGTACGCTCATCTTTGGCAAAATACAACCGGTGAACACGTTCCAGCGTTTCCATCATGAATCCTTCCGGCTTGACGAGGTAGTCTAATTTGTAGACCAGGTTGAGCAACAGGTAGGAAATGCCCCCGGGGTACTGGTTTTTATCGAGCTTGCCCCGTTCAATTTCTTCCAGGGTTTCCCTGATTTCTTTTTCTAACCAGGTATATTTTGCTTCTTTTTCCGATTCTGGTATTGGTTTTAAATGGCTCACTTCCACAGGTTCAAGATTGCCAAACTCATCAATCAGCAAATCGTCCTGCTTGTCGGCATTGGTGGCCAGTTCTTTCAGGGCATAATACAGCTTGTAGGGAGAGCCATCAAGGGTATACGTATCGAATACGATGGTGAGGTTATTGTCGGGGTCGAGGGCGAACCTGCTGTATTGCAAACTAAAGTTTTGCTCCATCAGCCGCCTTAGAATGGCTGTGCTCAGGGTTTGTGTTTTTACAATTTTGGCTTCAATTTTCACCTTATTCACATCGGCGTAGCCATTTATTTTTTTTGATCCCTGATACAGCTCAAAGCAAAGTTGCTCATTGTCCAATTGCCAATGCACATTGCCTTCTTCAGGATCTTTGAGGTATTCCAGAAAAGCCACATAAGCACCCAGATAGTCCTGAGATTCAAATTGGGTGAGCGACTGGTCCCAGGCTTCGTGCTGTGCCTCCGTTTTGTAAGCATCGCTATACCGCCCGAATTTGATGTCCGGCTGGGGGACTTCTGAATCTTCACTTCCAAAAAGGCGGTTCCAGAAACTCATTGTGAAAGGCGTTAGATGTTAGATTGAACATATTGGACGTTAAATTTTTGTTTTGAGAGGCAGGCATTGGGTTGCAAATTTTAAGACTCCCCACCTTTTGCTCTCTGCCTATAGGTACGTCCTCTCCGCAAAATTAGTACTTTTGACCAATCGCAATGCTGTAATCTATGAGCGAATTTCGCACCTGTCTTCCGCAAGCACCTCCCGGAAATTTTTTTATCGGGCACTCAGACAAAACCCTATGCATGGGTTCCTGTTTCGCAACCCATATCGGGGCCTGGATGCAGGGATTAAAACTTCCTTCTCTGATCAATCCTTTTGGTATTCTCTACAATCCCGTTTCGATCGGCAACAACATGCAGCGCATGCTGGATCCGTATCCTTACGAACTGCAGGACCTGGAGCAGCAAAGCGGCTTGTGGCACTCTTTCGATCACCATGGGGTGTTTTCTCACCCCGATCCTGCTATGGCCGTGCAGGGCATGAACGGGGCATTGCAGGAAGCCGCTGGTTTTGCCCGACACACCAACCGCCTGATCCTGACGCCTGGCTCGGCGTACATTTACACCTTTAAAAAAACGGGGCAGGTTGTGGCGAATTGCCATAAATTTCCGGCTTCCGCATTTGAAAAACGGCGCCTTGGGGTAGGGGAGGTGGTTGCTGCCTTAGCTACGCCCATCGAACAGTGGAAATCGGTTTGCCCGGATTTAGAAATTATTCTTTCTGTTAGCCCCGTGCGCCACATCCGCGATGGCCTGGTGGAAAATCAAGGCAGCAAAGCCACCCTCGTACTGGCACTGGAAGAAATATGCCGCCAGTTCCCTTTTGCGCATTATTTCCCGGCCTACGAGTTGTTGCTCGACGATTTGCGCGATTACCGTTTTTACGAATCCGATATGGTTCACCCCAACGAGCAGGCGATTCGATACATCCGGGAGTATTTTTCGAACTCGTTTTTTTCAGAAGCGACCCTTGCGCTCAACCAAAGGATTGTGAAAATCATCAACGCCGCCAACCACCGCCCTTTGCATCCGGAAACGCCTGAACATCATCGGTTTCGTCAACAGCAATTAAGTGCAATTGCGGAATTGGAAAAAGAGTTTTCTTTTTTGGATTTTTCCGATGAACGGGCATTTTTTGAATCGTTCAAAGGATGAAGGCAGTAAAGGCATTTCACCGCTGCTGAAAATCGGGAATCAATTCCAAAAAATCATTTCTCCTTTCCGGTTGATCTGGAATTGCATTCCAAATTGCATCACCGTGGCCCTGTCTTCCTCGTTAAAAGGCGTAATGGCATCGTACCGGCAGGGAATGATTTCATGTCCCCGATGATCTGTCCATCCCCATTTGCCTTTTGTTTTTACCATAACCCAGGCTGCGTGGGGGTGCGCAATTTCGTCGTAAATTGGCGGGATATGTGTTTTTTCATCAACATAAAACAAGCCTTTTTTCCCTTCTATTAGCAACAGGTATTGGCCTTTGCCACATCGCACGTATGAATGGGCCACAGGAGGAACGATGAATTTCCCTGTTGCATCAATTGCCCCGTAATAAGTTGATACTTCTAAAAAGCGACTCATCCAGGCGAAACCTTCTTTAAAATCCTGCCCAAAGCATTTTTGCGGAACTTCAAATACTTGTATGCCATTGGTATCAATACAGGCAACACGCTGAAGATCTTCAGAAACAGAGACATAAGCAAGGCCTTCATGAAAATAGTCAATATGACTGTAGGTGGGGGCTAAAACTTCTTTTCCTGCCGGGTCTATTAACCCTTGTTTTCCATTTTTTGTTACGACAATGCGGTTGCAAATAGCGATACTTTCGATATAATCATAGTACGGTTTAACGACTTCCTCCCCATTGGTATTGATCAAACCAGACAAGTTATTAATCCGGAATTGCATCAAATTTCCTTTGAAATTAGCGGTCAGGCCATCCTGGAATGGGAAGATTCGGGTATAAGATTTTTGAAGTTTACGAAGAACTTTTCCTTTATTGTCAAGGATCACCCATTGGTTATCCTTTTTGGCAAAAGCCCTGCCTTCAATAAAACCAGTAATTTGATCATAAACTGGCTCTACGATCTCAACAAAGTTTTTATCAATAAAACCCATTTTTTCGCCTTTCCACACACGTGCCATGCCATTCTTAAAAAAACTGATTTCCTGGTATTCTGTCTGAATCAACTCGGTGCCGGCTTTGTCAATAACGATGTATTTACCCCCTCGCCTGACAACTGCCAGTCCTTCGCTGAAAAACGATGCGTACGAATAAATTGCGGGGATGACTTCCGATCCGGTTGTATCAATATAGCCCATTTTCCCGTCTTTTCGCATCACTGCACGACCCTCTGAAAAATCATCCAGTTTTTCATAAACTGGTGCTACAATAACTTCTCCCCGGGCATTGACTAATCCCCATTTTTGCCCCTGATTGATTCTGCCAAATCCATTGGAAAAGGCTTGTGTAACGTCATAAATCATGGGTACGACTACCTTCCCCTCTGCATTCATGTAGCCCCATTTTCCTTTTTTAGATACTTGAGCCATGCCATCATTAAATTCATAGACATCACCATAAATGGACATGGGTATTACAAAGGGCTTTCCGGACTCATCCACAAACATCCCATTTTTATTTGTTTGAAGTAATCCGGGCACTTTTGCAGCCTCTTTACCATTTTTTTGGGTTGCGGAGAATTGACGTAACAGGCCATTCGAGTCAAGTTCGGAAAGGGGAAGAGGATAAGGTTGGGAATTGCTGGTCCATCTTTCCGGCGTTTTATCTGAACCGGCAATAAAGCTGTGCAAATCGGAATTTTTTAAATAGTATCCGCCTCCCTCAACAGGAATAATGGCATCGTAACCTGCTGGTGTTAGTGTTTTTCCGGTTTTATCTACCAGAAAATATTTTTCAACTTTGGGTTCGCCGATGTACCCCGAATAAATTGCTACTCCATTGCGAAACGGTTCGGGTTTAGAAAACTGATAAGGTGTAATCGGTTCTCCCCGTACCGTTGCAATAGCGTATTTGCCATTTTGTTGCAACCATATCCGGTGGTCACGAACCAGTGTGTCAATGATAGCAAGGGCTTTATTGCTTTCTTTTTTTTTGCAGTGCTGCACTGCGGCTTCAAACCGTGCTACGGCATCACGGTATTGCCCCTGACTCCTGAGGTATTCACCACTGGCAAACAAGCACGTGCACAGGCATTTATCGTCAGTGCCACATCGGTTATCGCAGCAAACTGCTGTACTGTCACAAGGGGCCTGTGCCCACAAATGGCCGTGCATGGACATTAGCAATAAACCAGATAAAAATCTGATTATCTGTACGTGTAAAATGGTTTTCATTAAATTCTTTTAGCTGTAAATATACTCGAGTTAAAAAAAAATCTTCTCAAAAAACCGCCGTCACCTGTGCCCTGCCCACGTGCACCACATCCGCTTTACCCGTTTTCCGGCCTTCATAACTCAGCGAAAGGCGCAGGTTTTTGCCCAATTGGCGGTCTAATCCTACATTCCACAGGTAATTTTGGCCGTTTTGCAAACCGTTTAACAAAGCAAAACCAACGGGAGAATTGGGTTGGCCTTCAAATTGAATGGCAATGTAAGAAGCCCGCATCCGCAGAGACGACCTGGCCGACTGGTTGTAGGCAGCTTCTACGCTCAGGTCATTTTGGAGGGAGGTTTCCCCTGTATCTCCAAGCGTATTCCTGTCGCGTTGCAGCCGATACCGGACAATCGTCCGAAAGGATTTTGAGGGCAAAAAAGTGACCTGTGGCTCTGTTTTCCAGGACACAATGCGGTAGTCCCGGGTATTGAAGAGCTCCGAATCGCTTTCGCGGCGCCCCTGGGTCAATCCAAGCTGAATGCTCCAACGGACAGAGGGATTCCAGCGCCCACGCAAAAAATATTCGAGGGTACGGCGACTTTCAAACCCTGAAATTTGCACGATCCGGCTTTGGAGGTCCGATTCCCCCAACTGGATATCGTATCGAGGATCGGCGCGGTTGAAAAATAAAGAATTCCTTGCATTGAGGTTCACAGATACGAGTGCTGTATCCGGAATGGCCAATTGAAAGGGGTTCCAGGGGTCTACCCCAGGTGCTTCGCGGGTTTTGCGGTTGATTTGAAGTGAAGATACAATCGAAAACCGACTAAGGGTTTTCCGGTAGTCTTTGGCCGCAAACCAAACGGCCCGCGGCTCTATTTGTACGCTGTAATTCAGGCTGGCATTATCGGTGCGCACGTATTCGTCAGTAACGCTACTGACCCGGATGTAGTCGGCCTGGTCCTGAAATGGTGCCAATTCCATTTCGTAGGATTGTATTTTCCCATCGTTGTTGTACAGCGAATCCAACCAGATATGGGTACCCGAGCCAGGTGTGACGGGCACATAGGTAAAGGACAGTTTGGGTTCCTGGCCCGCACTCAGCTCGTACACCGTTACGGTCCGGATGGCGCCTTTGAAAAAACTGCCATTGAAATCCATGCGCCCCAGGAAGGTACTCGCCGGGGTCAGGGAGGCGGGTGCGGTTGCAGCAACTTCAAGCTCGCGGTAGCCCAGACTGCCACTCCACTGGATGGCTTTGGCTGGCTGCCAGGTACCATTGACATGGTATTCCGTAGCCACACTTAACGACCGGTAGTTTTCGCCAAAAGGCGCATAATCCCAACGTCTGGCAGCAGAGAGGCTTAGGTTGCTTGTTTCTGAAGCGACACTTTCTGTGAAAATCCGTAAGCGGTCGAAAAAAAAGCTGGTAGCCAGTAAGGTATCATTGCTTACGGCCCGTCGGTCGCTTTGTTCGCGGGCACCCTCCAGCCCGATCCGCCAGTTTTTTAAAGCAGGAATTGTTTTGGAAAGGGTTATCCGGGGCCGAAAAAAGCGGGTACGCTGGTTACTTTCATCCGTTGTCAACAAACTGCCTTCTCCATTGATGTCCCATCCGTTGCGCAACCATTGCAGGGAAGCGCTGTGCCGGATGCCGGTGTACAGTGAATCGCGCAAAAAAGCCCCAAACCCATACTGCACACTGCCCCGGTTTTTGCGCCCGAGCAACAAGCTGGCACGTACCAATTGTTCATTGGCTGGTGGTGCCACCCCAACGCCCTGCTGGTTGGCAATGTTCCAGTCGCGCAAAAACTCCGGTTCCCGGTAAGGGTTCAAAGCTCTGAAATTTCGCTGCACCAATTCGTATCCGGCGGTCGTTTCCAGTGCCCAGGCATTGGTGTCCGGACCAAGCCGGAAAACGTTTTGGACCGTGGTAAAAGTTGCCAACCCGGTATCATCGCTGTCATCGAGCTCTGAGAAGCGATTCAGGTCGTTGCGGCTGAGTGCTGCCTCTGTTTTGATGCTGCCATTTTTTCCAAAGCGATAACCCACACCTGCTGCCACAATTTGTTGTTGTTTGGGAGCCACCAGTTGCACTACCGGTGCATAGTTGCCCTGTTGTCTGCACGTAACCGGGTCAGG
>JABWAJ010000635.1 GCA_013361075.1 Saprospiraceae bacterium
CTCTTTGAAAAAGTATTGCGCAAAGCCCAAAACTGGGGCAATCCGGAAAACCTCATGTTTGTGATAGGCGCTACCCATCCGGAACAGTTCAATCAGGTTAGGGCGGTAGCACCGGAGCATTTTCTGCTGGTGCCCGGGGTAGGGGAGCAGGGCGGGGACCTGCAAAAAATCAGCGAATTCGGCATGAATGGCCAGTGCGGACTGCTCGTCAACTCCTCCAGGGCCATCATTTATGCAGGAAAAGGAGAAAATTTTGCGGAAGCCGCTGCTGCTGCGGCAAAAGCAGTGCAAATGGAAATGGCCGCCCTATTGTCGGCCCAACAGCGTTAAACCACCACCACAATCGGATAAAACAGACGCAGACAAGCGGGAAAAACCGGCCTAACTTTGTGGCGTTAAACAATCCGATTGAACATGATAAAAACATTGAATTTAGCCAGATTACAAAGCCCGGCCACGGCTGTAGGATTGGTGTTCATGACACTGAGCATCTTGTACAGCGGCTGGATTGCCAGAATTCCTGAAGTGCAGTCGAACCTGGGACTGACCAAAAGTCAGCTGGGTTTTTCCCTCATTGGCCTTTCCATCGGAGCCCTTTCGATGACCATCACCTCAGGGTGGTTGTCAGCCAGGATGCGCACCGGCCTTTCCCTGACTGCCAGTACCCTGCTATTTTGTATTTGCATTGCCCTGCCTGCTTTTGCCTGGGATCAATGGTCGCTTTTGGTCGCGCTTTTTGCGGTTGGAGCCGGAAACGGGTTTATGAATGTTTCCATGAATGCAGCCGCCGCGGTGGTCGAGCGGTCAGAGCGCATAAACATCATGCCTTTTTGCCATGCCATGTACAGCCTGGGGTTGATTTTTGGAGCCCTCATCGCCAGTTTTGCCGGTGCTGTTGGCATTTCTGTAGCCGTACACCTTTCTGTATTGGGCGCTGTTATGGCACTTGCCTATACCATGATCCACCCGGTTTTGAACCAGTTGCCGCCTGCAAGCCGCTCTGAAACCCGGTTTTCGCTGCGTTCAGTGGAATTGATGTTGCTGGTATTGCTTGCTTTTTGCTTCATCATGAGCGAAGGGGCCATTGCCGACTGGACAGCAGTATACCTGAAAAATGAACTGGGCAGCAGCGTTTCTATCTCCAGTCTGGGATATGCTTGTTTTGCTTTTGCGATGACCGCTGGCCGTTTCAGTTGCAATTATTTCAGGGCTATCCTTGGTGTACAGAAATTAATGCTTGGCGGGGTTGTCATTACCATAGCAGGCCTGCTGTTACCCGTCCTCCTGCCTTCTGTACCTGCGGGGATCATCGGATTTGCCATTGCCGGATTGGGGATTGCCAATTTAGTGCCGGTGATTTTTGCAGCTTCAGCTAAAATTGAAGGCATTCATCCGGGTGCGGGCATCGCTACGGTGTCAACGGCAGGCCTGACAGGGCTGATGCTTTGCCGGCCGGTTATCGGCGGACTGAGTGAACGATGGGGATTGGATATGGGGCTTGTATTCATCATGGCCATGGTGGCCATTGGCGGGTTGCTGACTTTGCTGGCCATCCGAAGATTCCGGTTGCCCCTCTAACAAAAGTCAAAAAAAAAACAACTTCCCCGAAATAGACGGGGAAGTTGCTGCTTAACACTCACTAGTTTATGAAACTTAAGCCAACTTATATGCTATCTAACGAAGTTCTGATTGTGATGTTACGCTAAGTAACGTTAAGAATTTGCTAAATTATCAGCCTCCGCACTCCTTTTGAAGCTGTTGAATCTGGATTACCCACAACTGCTTCTGGTCTTCTACCTCATCTTCATCACAAAAATCGGTAATGTACATGATGGTCTCCCCGGTAATCGGGGAGGTGGAGATGGCAAATTCCAGATATTCTCCTTCTTCTGCCTCCAGCCACTTGAGTCTCAGCCGCTCTTCTTCAATATCATCAATGACCACTGCCACTTCTTCAGAGTTACCCCACCAAAAGGTGTAAAAATCACCCTGAATGTCCGCCTTGTCACAAAACCAGCGGATGAGACAAGAAGGCGTCGTCAAAAACTGATACAAAATGGTCGGCGAAGCTTTGAAAATAAATTCTATCTTGAATTTGACACGCTCCATACTGGAATTTTAATTGGTTTTATACGGTTTGAGCCGTAACTGTTGAATTTTTCGAATGTTCCTTGTATAGACTGAGAAGAAACGGATTTGCTATGCAGGATTGGCAAAACAAGGATCTTTTTGTGAAAGTACCCTGCTTTCACGCAATAAAAGATAAAAAAAATGACTTTTGCAAATTTTTCTCTTCATGAGCGAAAATATAAGTGCTATCCCCCTGATTACCAACAATCTTTTAACGCCTTAAAGACTTACCCAATTTTTAATAAGCAGCAAAGGAAACTAACTGATGAAGGATGAAGAATAAAAGCTCGTGTTCACTTGACACAAAGCCCTATTTGGCGTAACTTTGCACTCTGTATGCACAAAGACTTCAGAAACTTCAGCAGGATGACTCTTTGCTTTTTATGGCAAATCCGCCAGTTTTTTAACTTTTGTATTGATTGAATTCACTAAAAGGCCGGCTATTAGGTCAACTAATCAGCCGTGGGAGGCGTTTTTATCAAACTAAAAAAACACACGTGTAGATGAGACAGCTCAAGATTACAAAATCCATTACCAACCGGGAAAGCCAATCTCTTGAAAAATATCTTCAGGAAATTGGCAAAGTGGACTTGCTTACCCCGGAAGAGGAAGTGGAGTTGGCCAAGAGGATAAAGCAGGGAGACCAGGCAGCGCTGGAAAAATTAACAAAAGCTAACCTCAGGTTCGTTGTATCTGTCGCCAAACAATACCAAAATCAGGGCTTGTCCCTCAGCGATTTGATTAATGAAGGCAATCTTGGTTTGATCAAAGCGGCCCAACGTTTTGACGAAACACGTGGATTCAAGTTTATTTCTTATGCGGTGTGGTGGATTCGTCAGTCTATCCTCCAGGCATTGGCCGAACAATCCAGAATTGTGCGGCTTCCGCTGAATAAGGTAGGCTCGCTCAACAAAATCAATAAAGCATTTTCGGAACTGGAGCAGGAG
>JABWAJ010000061.1 GCA_013361075.1 Saprospiraceae bacterium
AAAGATCCCGGTTGGGAATAAGTTACAGTGGGGTTTTGAACCGTTGAAGTTGCAGGCGTCCCCCCTTCAAAAGTCCATAGCCAACCCGTGATGTTCCCACTGGATTGATCATTGAAGGTCACTGTGAAAGGGGTGCAACCTTCTTGTACCGGACTTACTGAGAATGCTGCTGAAATTGGCGCAGTAACGGTAACGCTTATTTCTTTTACGGATGATCCGCATTCATTGGTGGCAGTGAGCCGGATGGTGTAGGTTCCGGGCTGGGCATAAGCATGCAAAGGCGAAGCAGCGCTGCTGTTGGGGGTTCCGTCGCCGAAATTCCAACTATAAGTCAAGGCATTGGAAGAGAGATTTGTCGTCTGAACGTTCAGGTTATTTACTGTTGTAGAAAAGTTAGCTGTTGGGCCGCCAAGTGCAGTGATGTAGGCAGTTTTGGTAAGGGTAGCTGGTCCGCCGGCGTTGGTGGCTTCCAAAGATACATTGTAAATGCCAGGGGTACTGTAAATAACAACCGGAGACGGGCTTGTCGAAAACTCCGGATTGCCGCCAGGAAAAGTCCAGAAAAGGCCATTGACAATTCCTGTAGTCAGATTTGTAAAATGAACCGACATGGGGGCGCAATCAGAAGTAATGTCGGCGGTGAAATTTGGCACTGGCGGGCTGGGAGCAGCGCATGAACTGCTGACACGAATGTTGTCAATAAACAGGTTGTTGCCATGACCCGTTTGGTTTTCAATCCGGATGCGTACCTGCGACTGGCCACTGAAAGCAGAAAGGTCTATCAGCAGGCAGGCTGCACCAAAATCCGACCCAAAACACCAGTCATTACTGGTATCCGGAGAAAATGCAAGCTGCGAATCGGAGGCTGTGGCAAAATTACCGCCCCCGGTTTCCTGGCCCTGGAAAACAACCGTTGGAAAAGTAGCGCCATTGTTGGTGGAAACCGAAACGATGAGTTTGTCGCTGCGAGAGCTGCTGAATCGGCGGTAGGCGTAATCTATTTCAAGCATCACCGCCGATTCGTTGCTCAAATTAAGGGTAGGGGAGATCAGACCGTCTTTTTGGTTGGTGGCGGTATAAGTGAAATTGTTCACTGACATGGCTTTTTTGCCATATTGGGCCCCCCCAACCGTAACCCATTCCCAGGTAATGCCATTGTCAGGATTTACAACCTCCCAAGGGCCTGGATTGGCTTCAAACGTTTCATAGATCAGATATTTAGTTCCACCATCGTCCACCTGGATGTTCACATTGGCAACATCAGTACCTTCATTGTTGGAGGCGATCAGGGTAGCCGTGTAATTGCCAGGGTTGTTGTAGCGTACCGTTGTATGTTGTTCTCCGGAAACAGAAGGCGTTGCTCCGGGCATGTTCCAGGTCCAGGAAGTCGGATTGTTGGAACTATTGTCAATAAAAGGTACAACGCTGCCTGCACACACATGAACAGCCGGTGCGGATATAGCGGCCACCGGAGGACCACCAGTAACACCACAATCGGAAAGGCAGCCACCGGCAAAGGCGACCTCGGCGACAAAACTATTGATGACACTCAGGGAAAGCGGCGACCACGAAGTAGAGGCAGAAACAGAAGGTGCCATGATGGTAGGAGAGCCTTCAGAATCGTGGTCGGCGTTAAAATTATGTCCCAGTTCGTGTGTCTGCAATACCCGGAGGAAAGCGGCATTTCCGGAAAACAATTGCAGTACATTGTAGCGAAGGTCTGTACAAAGGCCAGCCAGCCAGGTTAATCCGATGATGTCGCCGTTAAATTCCCGGTTGGTCCACAAAGAAGCTACATCGAAGGGTACGCCAAAATTTCCGGCATTGCCCCAATCCCGGAAGCTTTCCAGCAAGATGCCGGAATTTGTCGAACTGGACCACGGATTGCCGGTTGAGGTGGTGACGATGAACTGGGTCACTACTTCGAACCGGATTTCATCAGCAAATTCGTTGTCGTAGTTGGTTTGCACGTTGTTCAATACCCCGAGCATAAAATCCTGGACGCCCGGAATGGAGCCAAATACCTGAAAAATTGAAAAATCGGATGCCAGGGCTATTTCCACCGTATAGCAATTGCCCAGCATTTTTTCTTCATGGCTATGGATATGCTCCTTTATTTCCTCCTTCCGGTGTTCTGTTTGTGCCCAGCCGCAGCGATTTTCCGGGCGGGGCTGTATTTCGTCCGTGCGGTAAACGACATAATAAGTTTCCGGCAAATCGGCTTTGAACCTTTTTGCAGGTTCAATAAAAAAAGTGTGTTCGCCGGTTTCCACATAGCCAAAAATGAAGTTTGGGGTAAGGGTCATGCGGACGTCATTGCGGGCGACCCCTTCTGCAAAGCCGCCAAAAGTGATGTTTTTGCCATTGGGAAGGATTTGCAATCCATTTTCGGTGAGCGCCTGAAGTCGGTACCCGTCAGAACGGATGTCGTCGGGAAAGAGCGAAATGCTCCAATCGTAAGTGTCG
Source organism: Saprospiraceae bacterium (assembly GCA_013361075.1). Classification (GTDB taxonomy): domain Bacteria; phylum Bacteroidota; class Bacteroidia; order Chitinophagales; family Saprospiraceae; genus JABWAJ01. The sequence goes on from JABWAJ010000061.1 coordinate 2,467, forward strand.
CCAAGTTGAAGGCGCAAATCTGCCCTGGCAGGGTTACTGGCTGTGAATGCTTGTAGTGCTGCGGCATCCAGCTCGAAAACGCGCCAGTTCAGGAATTCTCTTTCAAATTCGGGGGATGTGACCCCTGTAATCTCCCTGCCAGTAAAAACAGCTTGCTGGGCAGACAATAGGCGGATGGAAAAAAACAATAAAATTAAGGTAAATGTAGAACGAGTCGCCATTTTCTAAAAGGTGTTTGCCGTTTGTTCAAAACAAAATGGGTGCAGAAGGGGAGGAAACAAAGCGCGAATATAAAAAAATCATACAACGCCTTCCGCTTAAATACACGCCGGAGACCAGCAGCTTGCATTTCTGTCAAGGAACTTACACTTTCTTGCCAGCATTTCGCAACAGCGTCTATCTTTGTGAAAAAAGAAAGTGCTATGAAAAAGATCATTCAATTGTCTTTATTAGCGGTGGTTTTAGTGTTGGCTGCTCAGGATCAGGCATTTGCGCAGAAAAAGAAAAAAAGCGACAAGGACAATGCCGAATATTTTGACGAAAGCGGCAGCTTCATGACGAGGGTTTGGTTTGGTGGCGGCTTCACCCTGGGGTTTGCCGGCAACAACTTCGAAAGCCTTTTTCAGGTCGGTATTTCTCCAATGGCGGGGTATAAAATTACCGATAATTTTTCCATTGGCCCCCGCCTTTCCCTCCAGTATGAAAGCTACCGGATAGACACCGGCAACGGCATCGCCAAAGCAAATCCGCTGATTTTTGGTGGTGGCGTATTTACCCGTTATAAATTCATTCCGGCGCTGTTTGCTCATGTAGAATACGAACTGGCAAGCGACGTAAGGTACATTTATGGAGGGGGAACTAACTTAGAAACGTTGCGTATTCAGCGGAATAACCTTTATCTCGGTCTTGGCTACACCAGTACAGGCAGCTTGCTGGGGTATGAAATTTCATTGTTGTACAATGTCAATGCAGATGAAAACACCCTGCAGCAGCCCTTTGACATTCGTTTTGGGTTGAATTACAATTTTTAGAGCTTGTTCGGGAATTCCTCAATTGGCTGCGTGTGGCAAATTTTATTTTATACTGCGTTGGATTTTTTCAAGATAGCTGCCGGCTATCTCTGCAAAATCCGCCTTGTCTAAAACAAAATTTCCTCACCCTCGCTCAGTCAGGAAATCCCGAACAAGCTCTTAGTCCGGAAGCCGGATCGGGAAAATGATTGAATGTGTTGAACGGGCTATTCTGGAAGCCCAGGCTTTAGGTGTTCGGATTTAGCCGGTTCAATACAGGCAACGAAAAACAACAGCACAACATCATTGCAAAATCATGAATATTAAATACTTATTTATTCTGCTTGGCCCGCTGGCCTTTGTTTTGATGTTGTGCATTCCTGCCCCGTCCATGTTCACCCCTGAAGCGTGGCGGGTGATGGCCATGACGGTCTGGATGCTGACGTGGTGGATAACTGAAGCGACCGCATTGTCTGTTACGGCTCTGTTGCCCCTGATTTGTTTGCCGTTGCTTGGCGTGAAAGACTTAGATCTGGAAGCAGCTTCGGTTCCATACGGCGACCCCATCGTTTTTTTGTTCATGGGCGGTTTCATGATTGCTTTGGCAATGGAAAAATGTGGCCTGCACAAGCGGATTGCGCTCAATATTGTGCGGCTGACCGGCACCGACGCCAATGGCATTATTTTAGGATTTATGCTGGCCACTGCGTTCATCAGCATGTGGATCAGCAACACGGCAACCACGGTGATGATGTTGCCGATTGCCCTTTCGGTCATCAACCTGCTTACTGCCGAAGAACACGGGTATGCACCTGAGCAAACCCGCAATTTTGCGGTGTGCATGATGCTCGCCATCGCCTATTCTGCCACCCTCGGCGGCATGGCCACCATCGTAGGTACCCCGCCAAATCTGGTGTTTACGGGCTACATGCAAAAAACATTCGGCTACGAAGTCAGCTTTGCGAAGTGGATGATTTTTTCGTTGCCCATTGCTTTGTTGCTGATTCTGGTTGGCTATTTTCTGATGGTGAAACTGCTGTTTCCGAATCGCCTTGGCAAATTCCACAATGCGGCAGCCATTATCCGCCACGAAGTGGACCTGCTGGGGCCGATATCGTCGGAAGAAAAGCGGACCCTGCTGGTTTTTATCCTCACTGCGCTGGCGTGGATGTTCCGGGCTTTCCTCAGTAAATTATTGCCCGGGCTTTCCGATGCGGGCATTGCGCTCATGGCTTCGGTAGCCTTGTTTGTGATCCCGACAGGGCGCAAGGGGCTTACGGTGCTGGTTTGGAACGATACCCAAAAATTACCCTGGGGAATCCTGCTGCTGTTTGGCGGGGGGCTCAGTTTGGCCAATGCGCTGGAACTCACAGGCATCATCAATTTGGTCGGGGAGCAATTTGCCGGGGTGAGCAACTACAGTTTCTGGGTAATGCTGGCCCTGGCTGCCGTTACGGTTTTTATTTCAGAAGTGATGTCGAATGTGGCGTTGGTGACAATCCTGCTGCCGGTCATTGGCGGCATTGCTACCGGTGCCGGCCTGGACCCTCTCGTGCTTTGCATTCCGGTGACCCTCGCGGCCAGTTGCGGCTTCATGCTGCCCATGGCGACCCCGCCCAACGCCATTGCTTTTGCCAGCGGCCACCTGAAAATGGGGGACATGGTTAAAGCCGGCTGGTGGCTGGATGTGGTGTCGATTGTGGTGGTGGCGATTGCAGCGAAGTTGTTTTTGGGAATGGTGTTTTGAGGGGGAATTTGTTCCTTTTGAAAAACATTACCATATCTGTGACCGTTGAAGAAAGATTTATTTTAGCGGAGCGACTCAAATCAGAAACAACAGAAGATAAATTACCTCTAAAGAAGGTTACATTTACGGTATTGAAAACTCAGTTGGCTGTCCGGTTTCAAAAAAAATTCAACCGGTTGACTTCCCGCACAATCCTTTCCTCAACCTTAGCTTGGTCCTTTTCTTCAAATCTTCAAATCTTCAAATCTCCAAATTTTTCTACCTTTGCCCCATGCAACTGTCGGCCAGAGAATTAGCAGCACTATTAAACGGCGTGGTAGAAGGCGACCCGGAAATTCAGGTCAGCCGCCCATCCAAGATTGAAGAAGGCGGCGTAGGAACCATTACCTTCCTGGGCAATCCTAAGTATGAAGAATACGCCTACACCACGACGGCTTCCGTCATTTTAGTCCATCACGACTTTCAACCGAAAAAGCCCGTTGGGGCCACCATGATCCGGGTGGCAGATGTGTACAGCGCCATCGGGGTTTTGCTCAACAACTTCGGTGCAGCGGTTAATGCGCCCATCGGGGTGTCGCCACAGGCAGTGGTGCATGCCGGGGCGCAATTGGGAGCTAATGTTTCTGTTGGCGCGTTCAGCGTTGTCGAAGAAGGGGCCGGCATCGGGGAAAACAGCTACATCAGTTCGCAGGTTTATATCGGGAAAAATGTAAAAATCGGGCGCAATGCGCTGCTTTATCCCGGGGTGCGCATTTTGCACGATTGTGTGATTGGCGACAATTGCACCATCCATGCCAATGTCGTTATTGGCAGCGACGGCTTTGGCTTTGCGCCGCAGCCCGACGGTTCCTATCAAAAAATTGCCCAGGTGGGCATTGTCCTCATTGAAGACAATGTGGAAATCGGCGCCAACACCACGATAGACCGTGCCACGATGGGGGCTACCATCATCCGCAAGGGAGTGAAACTGGACAACCTGATTCAGATTGCCCATAACGTGGAAATTGGCGAAAACACGGTAATTGCTGCCCAAACAGGCATTGCAGGCAGTACCAAAATCGGCAAATCCTGTCGTATTGGCGGGCAAGTAGGCATCAGCGGACACCTGGTGATTGCGGACGGCACCCAAATGCAGGGCCAAAGCGGGGTTACAGGCTCCATCAAAGAGCCGGGCAAAGCGATCTCCGGTTTTCCGGCTATCGGCCATACCGAATACATGCGGTCGTTTGTGGTTTTCCGAAAACTGCCTGATCTTGCTAAGCGATTGGATAAATTAGAGAAGCAAACTCCTCCCGAAGAGAGACGGGCCCCGGATTAAGGCAAGCCCTTCTCAACAAGGCGAAACTAAGGGATATTTGCAGGGGGTAAAATTTCTCAAATCTATTCCCGGATCAATAACATATCTTTGCAGCAATTTTTTTCGAGCGACAATATTTTTTCAAATATGAAGCAGCGTACGATCAAACAACCGGCAACGCTTAAAGGAGTAGGGTTGCACACCGGACACCCGGTAACCCTGACCTTTCAGCCCGCACCGGAGGATCACGGCTACAAGTTTCAGCGTACAGATATCGAGGGCAAGCCGGTTTTCAACGCAGACGTCAACCGGGTCGTTTCTACCCAGCGCGGCACAACTATTAAATTTGAGCAGGTACAAATCAGCACCATCGAGCATGCGCTTTCTGCTTTGGTGGGATTACAAATTGACAATGTTCTGATTCAACTTGACGGACCTGAAGTGCCTATTCTGGACGGTAGCGCCCTTCCGTTTGTACAGGCGCTTCGCCAGGCAGGCATTGAAGAGCAGGAAGCTGAACGGGAATACTTTGAAATTACCCAGCCTGTTACGTACCGCGATGAAGCTACCGGAACCGAATTGATGGCGCTTCCCTGCGACCATTTTGAGGTCATCACCCTCATTGATTTTAACTCGGAAGTACTTGGGCAACAATACGCTCAACTTTCGAGCCTCGACAATTATGAAAAAGAAATTGCCCCCTGTCGCACTTTCGTTTTTCTGCACGAATTGGAAGTGCTTTTTCAGCAAAACCTCATTCGGGGCGGCGATCTGGACAATGCTATTGTGATTGTGGACAAAAACGTGGAGCAGGTTTTTCTGGACGAACTGGCCCTGAAGATCAATAAAAAGAGCGTAAAAGTGCGCGAAGGCATTCTCAATACCCTCGATCTGCATTTTAAAAATGAACCGGCGCGCCATAAATTGCTTGATGTTATTGGCGATTTGGCCCTGATGGGGCATCCTGTAAAAGGGAAAATTGTGGCTACCAAACCGGGCCACAAAGCCAATGTGGAATTCGCAAAATTGCTCAAAAAGCAATTTCAGGAACAGCGCAAACTCAAAGGGAAACCTGTGTACGACCCCGACAAAGCTCCCTTGTTTGATTCCGTAAAAATCGCACAATGGCTGCCACACCGCTACCCCTTTTTACTTGTAGATAAGATCATTGAAATGTCGGAAAACTATATCGTTGGCGTAAAAAACGTGACCTTCAACGAGCAGTTTTTCCAGGGACATTTTCCGAATAACCCGGTAATGCCCGGTGTGTTGCAGGTGGAAGCTATGGCACAAACGGGGGGCATTCTGGCGCTGTCTACGGTGGAAGATCCCGGAAACTGGGACACCTACTTTTTGAAAATAGAAAATGTTAAGTTCAGGTATAAAGTCTTACCTGGCGATACGATTTTATTCAAATTAGAAATGGTTGCACCCATGCGGCGGGGCATTTGCCAGATGCTGGGAACAGCCTATGTGGGCAACAGAATTGTATCGGAAGCAGAATTAACGGCACAAATGGTCAGACGATCTTAAATCATGGATTTCAGAAAACATGCTGTAATACACGCAGGGGCGCAGCTCGGTGAAAACGTCGAGATCGGTCCCTTCTGCTACATTGATAAAGATGTAGTCATTGGCGACGGAACCTGGATTGGCTCCAATGTGACCATCTTTGCAGGCGCCCGAATTGGGAAAAGATGCAAAATCATGCCCAATTCCATCATTGCGGGAGTTCCGCATAACATGAAGTACAAAGTAGAAAGCAATACCGCCGAAATTGACGACGACACATGGATAGGGTCGAATGTGACTGTTTTTGAAGGTGCCCGGATTGGGAAATCCTGTGAAATTTTCCCCGGTGCGGTCATTGCAGGGATCCCGCAGGATCTCAAATTTGCAGGAGAAAAAACGACTGCTGAAATTGGCGACCGCACAACGATTCGGGAATACGTTACAGTGAACAGGGGCACAAAAGAGGCGTGGAAAACGGTGGTAGGCAGCGATTGCCTGCTGATGGCTTATGCACACGTCGCCCATGATTGCCACATTGGCGATCATGTCATCCTGGCCAATAACGTAACTTTAGCCGGCCATGTCGTCATTGAAGACTGGGCTATCCTGGAAGGGTTGGTTGCCGTGCAACAGTTCATGTGCATCGGACAGCATAGTTTTGTGGCCGGAGGCTCCCTGGTGCGCAAAAATGTGCCCCCCTATGTGAAGGCTGCCCGCGAACCCTTATCTTATGTCGGGGTAAACTCAGTGGGATTGACCCGCAGAAAGTTCAGCGAAAGCCAAATCCACCTCATTCACGAGATTTATCGCCGGTTGTATGTGTCCAGTTACAATACCGATCAGGCGCTTGAAATCATTGAGAATGAATTCAGCCCTTCTGAAGAACGAGACAACATCCTGAACTTTGTCAAGCGGTTTAGCAATGACAAAGGCATTATGAGGGGTTTTCGGGGACTCAATGGCTCCAGCGTCAATGAAGATTGAACTGACCAGCGTCGGTAAGCGCTACCGCAGAGAATGGGTGCTTCGCAATGTCGATATGACACTTGCAGCGCCGGGCCGATATGCTGTTACAGGCCCAAACGGTTCAGGAAAGTCAACCCTCCTGCGCATTCTTTCAGGACATTTGACACCAACGAAAGGGAATACTTTGTTTTCTCTGGGGTCAACAAATCTGACCCCCAATGAAGCCTGGCAATACCTTTCCTATGCGGCGCCTTACATCGAACTGATTGAAGAGTTTACCTTACTGGAAGCATTGCAGTTTCATTACCGGTTCAGGAAATTTGCCGCCGGATTGCAACCCCAAAACCTGATTGGCATACTGGGGTTTCCGGAAAACACCGCCAACAAACCGATTCGTTTTTTTTCATCGGGGATGAAACAACGCCTCAAACTGGCCTTAGCTATTTGTTCCGAAACACCACTTTTGTTGCTGGATGAACCCACCAGTAATCTCGACAGGCAGGGCACGGCCTGGTACCTCAACCTTATCGGACAATTTGCGGGCGACCGGCTCGTTGTAGTGGCATCTAATGTGGAGGAAGACTACGCTTTTTGTACGGAATATGTTGATATTCTTCAGTATAAAAGCAAAACCAAAAACATTGCAACATGAGAAAATCAGGCATAATCCCTGCGATTTTGATAATGACCTGCTTCCTGATGGCCGTTGCCTGCAACCAAAACAATCAGGAGCAGGTTGCCGACCCCATGACGGCTCCGTCATTACCCCTGGTTTTTGAAGACCAGTATTTCAAAAAACAATCTCCAAATTGTAAATCCGATACAGTAAGCTGTGCCACCGTTCAGGCCAGGTATTTGCTGGCTGCAGGAGGCCCTGACTCGGTGCGCCAGAAAATCAACGACACTCTGATGCACTACCTGAAAGCAGCCCTGGCTGTTTATGCTGTGGAAGACGAAGAGTTTCGCATTCCGCTTGACAAAGTTGCCGAACGGTTTATTGCGGATTATGACGGGCTGCGCAAAGACAATCCGGCATATGATATGCCCTGGGAGGTTGAAACAGCGGGCAAAATTTTATACCAGTCTCCCAAATTGGTATCCATCCAATACGATACCTATTCCAATACGGGAGGTGCCCATCCCAATGCTTTCGTCTGTTTGCTGGTTTTGGATAAAATAACCGGGAATAAGCTCAAATTGAGTGATTTTATCACCGACCTGTCCAGGCTGGAAAAAATCGCCGAAAAGCATTTTCGCAATGTTCATGGATTGAATCAGAAGCAAAGCTTGGACGATGCAGGGTTCTTCTGGGGCGAAGCATTTTCGTTACCGGATAATTTTGCTTTCCTCGACGGCGGATTGTACCTGTATTACAACAACTATGATGTGGCGCCCTATGCGGCTGGCCCAACCGAGTTTACCATTCCCTTATCGGAATTGGAAGGACTTTTAAGCAGCAAATTTTTTTGAAGTCTAAAATAGATTGTACATCATGACAAGATTGCTTGTTCTGGGCGCATTGACGCTGACCGTATTGCTGTGGAATTGTGGCGGTTCGGAAAAAACGAAAGGTCAATCGGAACCCATGCCTGTTGTTCCGGATTCCATTAAAAACAAACCGGAGCTTCCCGTTGAAAAAAGAAGCTGGCGCTTGCTTACCTACACTAAAGACGGTGCCGAACAAAGACTTGTAGGGAGCGACTCTGTGAGCATTACCCTCGACTTCCAGTATGGCGAAGCATTGGGCTCTTTTGGTTGCAACGATTTTCGCGTTGCCTGCACCCTTGATTCGTTGGGGGCCATCCAATTCGGCAATAATCTGTCGTATTCTTCCCGCATTTGCAAGGGGCTGATGATACAGGAAAAGACCCTGAAGGATTTACTTCCAACCATGAAATCCTATAGCCTCAGCACAGATCGCCGCCAGCTCGAACTCCAGTCTGATCAGGCAAAAATGCTCTTTATTGCCACTTATGCGGATGAAGAAGAACAGAAAGCACCGGAAGTAAAAGTTGTGCAATAAACGAATGATATGAATCAGGCATCGGGCAGAAGGGAAAACGACGGGAGCGCCAAAATGCTTTTTGGGGGATTCCTGGCGGTTTGGCTTCTGCTCAACCTGGTTCAGGGGGCGTTCACGGAGCTGGACCCCGACGAGGCCTATTACTGGATGTATTCGCAAGCCCTCGACTGGGGGTATTTCGACCATCCTCCCATGATTGCGTTGATGATACGGGCAGGGTATGCTTGTTTTCACAATGAATTGGGGGTTAGGGCTGTTGCCATTTTGTTGCAAACCGGAACCTTCTTTTTTATCTGGTTACTGGCTGGCCAACCCGCCAACCGACGCGATACCTGGGTGCTCATTGCGTTGCTGGCCGCGTTGCCCCTGTTTCAGACTTACGGCTTTATTGCTGCTCCCGATGCGCCGCTGCTATTTTTTGGTGCTGTTTTTCTTTGGTTGTACCGCCGTTTTTTACATCGCACGTCACTGCTGAATGCGCTCTTGCTGGGTGGCTGTATGGCCGCGTTGCTCTACAGCAAATACCATGGGATTTTGCTCATTGGGTTGGTCACGCTGTCGAATCTGCGAGCCCTCCTGCGCACCCCTGCCTTTTATGCCGCATCCATTTTTGGTTGCCTGCTTTTTATGCCACATTTGTATTGGCAATACATCCAGGAATTTCCTTCATTCCGTTACCACCTGTCGGGCCGGGACGATCCTTACGAGTTGAAGCATACCTTTACGTACCTGCTCAACCAACCGGTAATTTTCAACCCATTGCTTTTTCCGCTGATCCTGAAAGCAGTCTGGAAAGCAGATTTTAGCAGCAAGGAGCGCCGCTCGTGGCTTTTTTTGATTGTGGGATTCTGGGCATTCTTTTTCTGGGCGACTTTTAAAGGCCACGCCGAACCGCAATGGACCGGACTTCTGGCCATACCGCTGGTATTGCTGACTTACGAATATGCGATTGACCGGGAAGTTTTTCGACGGTGGGTCTTCAGATTGGCCATCCTGACGGTTGCAGGATTTGCCGTAGGACGGTTGCTGCTGGCTACCGCCTGGATTCCGCTGCCGACCGAGTTTCAAAACCGAAAATGGGTCGAAAGCATACAGAAAGAAGCCGGTAGTCTGCCCGTTGTTTTTCAAAATTCTTATCGGAATCCTTCCAAATACGCCTTCTATACCGGCCAGCGCGCCTACACCTTTACCGATGTATTCTACCGAAAAAGCCAATACGATCTTTGGGATTGGGAAACGGCTCTTCACAACCAGTCTGCGCTTATTGTCGGACACGATGTTTGGAAATGTACAACCTGCAAAGTCCTGGAAATTCCTTGGAAAAACGACGTAAAAGAAGTAAAGGTATTGCGCGCCGATAGCCTTCAGGTGGCTGGCAAATTGGTGATTACCCCCTCGCACCACACCTTGTCGGCAAAACCCGGAACACCCATTCCTGTTTTTTTACAAATAAAAAACCCCTACCCGTTTGAGATCAGGCAGGGGGTGGGCAACATGCCCCTCACTTTTTCAGCAATGCTATTTGATGGCGTTCAGGAAGCTCCTGTTGCCATACTCGACGATGTTTTTGTGTTGCCACGGGGTAAAATCGCAGCCGGAGCAATCATCGAAATCAGCACCGTTATGACCTTTCCGGAAACTTTGTCTGGCCATTTTACACTAATTTTTGGTGCCCAAACAGGGCAATTGCCGCCAGGCATCAATAGTGGACCTGTAAAATTAAGCCTTCAAAAGTAATGCCCTGTGAGTGTTTGTTTCGGCAGATACCCCTGAGTAAGGGAAAAAATGTTACGGAACAAACCTCCTTTCCGGATCAATCCCCGGGATGCAAGATCAACAACGGCAAACGGGCATGCAAGGCTACCAGTTTGGTCTGGCTTTTGTGAAAAAGCTGTTCCCAGAAACTGCGCTGGCGTGTAGCCATGACGATCATGTCAATACTTTCCGCTTCGGCATACTGGTTGATAGCAGCATCAATGTCGGCATTTTTTATGTTGGCAAATTCGAAGGCAAATGGCGGTTCTCCGTCTTCAAACAGCTCTTCGAAAATTTCTTCTTTGGACTTCGAAAATGCCTCATCTCCCTCTCGTTCAACGTGTACAAAGTGAATGCGTGCCTGGTAAGGCTTGTTGAACATAACCAATTGCTCAATCAGCCGTTCGTCAGAAGCTTCGGCGCTGCTGGAATAGAGCATCTGCGTCGGCGCTTCAAATTTTGTACCATTGGGCACCAATAAAACAGCACAATGCGCCCGCTGGGCTACGATCGTGGAAACACTACCAAACAGTTTTTCCAAAAATCCACCGTCACCGGTAGTACCCATGATGATGAGGTCGAAATTTTTGGACAATTCAATAACCTCGTCGCCCGGAAATCCAATCAACTGCTCGGTTTCAATTGCTTCGACATTGGCAGGCTTTTCGGTGATGTTGTTTGCAAATTCTTTCAGCGTTTTCTCTTTCAACTCCATGAATTCCTGTACAGGAGGAATAAATGTAGGCGTCGAGGCAGCTTCCGGCATAAAAACGTGAACTACCTTCAGACTACAAGGCGTGCCAAGATTTTTGCAAAAATCCAAAGCGTAAATGTAGGCATCCCGTGCTGTTTCGGAAAAATCGGTTGGAATGAGGATCTTTTTCATCGAATGATCTTTTAGCTGTTCCTGACAAAGATACTTTTTTTACTCATCCCAAGCGTGTGACCAGCGTCATAATCCTGCTTGATATTGATCATAAGGAATTGCCTGATTAATGCCTGCCCCAGGCTTCAATCACTGCTTTGCGGTCTTCGTAGTTTTTAGAATCGTACCAGAAGACAATTTTTTCGATAAAACGCCGCTTGCCGTCCAGATCAATCACCCGGGTTTCGCCGCCCGCAGGAATGTTCTCGCGAAGATCGAGTTCCTGAATTCCTCCATTTTCAAAGTGGACGACACATTTGTGGAGATTGATGCCACTTTTTTTTACAAGAAACTTCACCGCTGTAAATTTACCTTCCCGGGCTGTAACAATAATTTCGTCCCGATCCAACGTGTAATCTACTTTTTTGGAACCGAGGAATTCCCACTTGGGAGGATTTGAGTCGTTACCGGGTATTGGGCTGGCAGAAGCAAAAGTGCCCGAAAGAAAGATAAACAGAGCAGCAAAGCTCAGGCTGATTTGTTTGACAAGAAAGCTTGCTTTCATTTTAATGTTGTTTTTGTTGAAAAAATAAGAATTGAATGCTTGCCTGTATGAGACTAAACCAAGGATTCCGGGTTTAACCCACTTTTTTTTTATGGGTTTCTTAACAAAAACCATGTTGAAGAGAATTGAACCGGCAATAAATTTCACAGGGAAGTTGAAGATTTAAAAATTGATGCCAACTTTGCGGCTGCAAAAAAACACGAAGCCATGTTGAATCGTCAAAATCCCTTGCACACGAAATCCTGGAAGCAATTGGAAGCGCATTACGCAGAGGTTAAGGACCTGCATTTGCGCGATTTGTTTACTGCCGATCAAAAGCGATTTGAACGTTTTTCCCTGCAGTTTGAAACCATGCTGCTGGATTATTCCAAAAACAGGATCCTTCCTGAAACAATGGACTTGCTGGTCGAACTGGCTAAGGAATGCAGGGTTCCGGAAAGCATTGGCCAAATGTTTGCCGGGGCTAAAATCAACGAAACGGAAAACCGGGCAGTCTTGCATACAGCCCTGCGCAACCGCTCCAATATTCCCGTTTTTGCAGATGGAGAAGACGTGATGCCAGCTGTGAATGAGGTATTGAACAAAATGGAGCGGTTTTCTGCCAACCTGCTCAACGGAAGCTGGACCGGCTACACAGGCAAGCGCATCACGGACATCGTCAACATTGGCATTGGCGGTTCTGACCTTGGTGCTGTTATGGTCACCGAAGCGCTGCGTCCTTATTGGCAACCGGGCATCTCGGTCCATTTTGTATCCAATGTTGATGGTACGCATATTGCAGAAACCCTGAAACGGGTTTCCCCGGAAACAACCATGTTTCTCATTGCCTCCAAAACTTTTACCACTCAGGAAACCATGACGAATGCTTTTACTGCGCGGTCCTGGTTTTTGGATCGGGCAGGGGAGGAGCAGCACGTTTCGCGCCATTTTGCAGCCATTTCCACCAATAAAAAAGCGGTAGAAGCTTTTGGCATTGCCGCCGAAAACATGTTCGAGTTCTGGGATTGGGTAGGAGGTCGTTATTCGCTCACTTCGGCCATTGGGTTGCCCATTGCCTGCACCATAGGTTTTGACAACTTCAGGCAATTGCTCGAAGGTTTTCATGCCATGGATGTTCACTTCCGGGATACTCCGCTGGAGCGCAACATGCCCGTTATTCTGGCACTCATCGGGATTTGGTACAACAACTTCTTTGGTGCAGCTTCTGAAGCCATTCTGCCATACGATCAATACCTGCACCGGTTTGCGGCTTATTTTCAGCAGGGTAACATGGAGAGCAACGGGAAAAGTGTGGACCGCAATGGGGCATCGGTTGCTTACGAAACGGGGCCAATCATCTGGGGCGAGCCGGGTACCAACGGGCAGCACGCATTTTATCAGCTGATTCACCAGGGGACCAAACTTATTCCCTGCGATTTTATCGCACCAGCTATCAGCCACAATCCCATTGGCGATCACCATGTGAAATTGTTGTCCAACTTTTTTGCGCAGACAGAAGCCCTGATGAAAGGCAAAACGAGTGCAGAAGTCGAATCTGAATTTCGCGCTGCAGGAAAGCCGGAGGCAGAAACCAAAACTTTGATTCCTTTCAAGGTGTTTGAGGGCAACCGCCCAACGAATTCTATTCTGATAAAGCAAATAACCCCGCGTAGCCTGGGTAGCCTCATTGCCCTGTATGAACACAAAATTTTTGTTCAGGGGGTCATCTGGAACATTTTTAGCTTCGATCAATGGGGCGTAGAAT
>JABWAJ010000062.1 GCA_013361075.1 Saprospiraceae bacterium
CTCATAGATGGAGAACGGATACTGATAGAAAACATCTTCATCCAACGGAATCCGGCTGCCATTACCCGTTCCGCCTTTTCCTAAAGTCAGGTTGTTGACTTGAACGCTGACCTCTCCGGCACCTTCAACCTGGAAGCTGTACCAGTTTGTTTTTGTTCTGGTATGGCAGAAAAATTCCAGCAGGTCATTGTTAGGCGGATCTACCCCAAAAGCGCTCGATTTACAGGTAAAAAAGTCCATGGACATATTCCGCCCGGGATAAGTTGGATTGGAAGTAAACAAGTCTTCGAGTGACGAATAATAAACCCCTCCATTGTCCGGTATGATCCCGAAATCGTAAGCCCGGCTTGCATAGTCATAAAGATTGGGTTCAATTTTTTCCAGATAGACTCCGGGGTTGATGCTGGTGCCATTGACCTCGTCTCCTCCTGCAATATAGACAACCAGAGTATATATCCCAGCTTGTAAACCGCAATATTCAAAAGCAGAAGCACATGGCGAAACCGGAGAAATTGGGTTGGGTCCGTCTTTGCGGTACAATTCCAGTTGTTCCGGCGATCGAATGTCAATGGGGTAAATTTCTCCTTTGACAGGCCCGGCAGCTGTGCTCCCGAGATTCATTTTAAAATAAGATTCTTTGGTCAGGTTGAAAACGTAATAAGCAATCCGGTTGTATCCTTCCGGGAAGGTTTGAATTTGAGTCAAAACAGGGTCATCTGTATCGAGCTGACAGGTAAATTGTTCCGGCCCAAAAGAATAGGATGCGCTTGTCGCAGGGGTAACACCCGTAGTGCTGAAATTAAATTGCCAGCTGATGTTGCCAACATTGCGAGCTGTTTGGGGGCGGTTGTACTGCGATAGTGCATTGACCACAACAGGTTTTATTGTAATACCGGCAGTCTGTCCCGCGGCGCTATTGGTGAAATATTCATTTCCAAGCCCATCATAGCTCCCCGCACTGGCATAATAAACCACGGTGTACCAGCCTGCTGGTAAAGGCTGGCAGGTATTGGAAACCCACTTAGGTCCATTGTAGCATCCGCCAATTTTGCAACCATTACTCAGGTCGCTGGAATAGACTCCCTGCAATTTGGTCAAATTATCCAATTGCCCGTTTTCTCCCCTTACCTTCCCGCTGTAAAGCCGGATAGCCGGGAGTCTTGTGCCTCCACAACCGGCCGCTCCGGTAATTTCGAGGTTCTGGGGTGAATCGAGGTAAAACTGATAAAAAAAGAGTTTGTCGTAGAATGGATCACAAGGGAATTCCCCGTCAATTTGAACGAGATTCGATTCGCAGGTAACCACATCGGGCGTACTGGTTATTGTCTGGCCCGAGGTTAGTGCGGGTGTAATATCCCCAAAATCTTCTGCTTTATCCGGACCGTTAAATTGGGAAACTCCATAGTCCCGCAATCTGATTACGGGCGCATTGATCACCCCGGTATGCATGGCCGTACCAATTGAAACCAGGGTATAAACCCCCGGTGTAATACAGAAAGTCTCGGCATCGAAGAAAGACTGGCTTGGCGCAATGGGTTTCGCACCACTGAGTTCATAATCAAACTCAATGCCGTTGGCCAGGTTAAAAGGTTGCCCCAAAATGGAAGCGTCTCCCCGGTACAGGCGATTGCAGAAGGCCATGTGCTCCGGAAAACTGATTTCCAGCGATCCTGCCTGATCAATGTTGATGATCCGGTAAACAGCGCCCTGGGCAGGTCCTGAGCAAAGTTGCTGCATACCAACAGCCGGCAAAATGGTAGGTGCACAACCGAAAACGTCGGGCTGCAAGGTATAAATCGTGTTTATTTCAAGAGGATTGCCTGCGTTTACGCGGTCAATACGGGTAACATCTGCCAGGTTAAACTGGTGCTCCTGCGCCTGGGATTGCACATAAAATTTAAGGTATTCACGGGTGCCCAAAATTGAATTAAAAACGTCTTCTTCATCGAGCCACCCGAGCACCTGTACGCTGTAGGTGCCTGCTTCAAAGCAGAAATACTCAAAGGTAAAATTACCGCCAAAAGCATTGCCTGCAAAACTTGATTCTCCGACCAATGCCGGTGGTGTTCCGCTGTTTTCGCAGTAATCACGGACGTCGCCCCGGAATAACCTGACCAGAGATTTGCCTTTAAAAATCTGGTTAAAGATCCGGAGATTCACATAGCCATCAAGCTCAAAAGTGTACCAGAAGGAGAGGTTGTAATCCCCTCCGGGGCCTGTGTAGATCCCGTCTGCCGGCACAACATCACAAGTAATGTTTCCGGCCATTAGCGCATTACAGGCAAAATAATTGGGCACCACCGTTTCTTTGCCCGGAGGAATGGTCCAACGGTCGCTTTCTCTGTCGTAAACGCCGGGATAATCATTGTGTTCCAAAACCCCCAACTCGCTTGGTGCCAGAGGATCTATGCCTGTTGAAGGTTGTACGCCAACATCCTGCAGGGTCAGCGAAAACCTCCTTTCCAGTAATTTGTGAAAAAATAACTGGACTGCATAAACCTGATTGGGCTCAAGGTTGCAGTAATGATCCAGATAAGGGGCTCCCTGATATTCATTTTCACGCTCCATAATCGTGGAATCCAAAGGCACAAGGTCAAGAATAGAGCCTGTGCGCGGGTCTCCCCGATATAGTTTGAATCCAACCTTATTGGTATCAAAAAACGGTGCGCTATTCAGTTGGAATCGCATCGCGTCTGAATAATTGTCCGTATTGAAAACAAACCACGCAGTTTGGGAATACGCCTGATAATCAGCCCCCAGAGAAGGCATGACTTCTTCAGGTATATCGATAGAGAGACATCCAACATCGAAGGATACAGCAGCTGATTCATTGTCTACGAATCCAAATTGATAAGGATGGTCAGCCCGGTCGTATTTAAACGGACTCAGGGGAGACTCGTCGGAAGATCCAAAAACAACATTGGCATAAGCAGGCGTATTGAGGCGGTAGGCATTTGCACTGAATCGGATGTAATAGGTACCCGGTTCAAGACAATAGTTTCCTGAATTGCCAAAATTTGTCAACTGGGTGAAATCCGCCAGGTCATTTTGCCCGCCAGGCAGGGTAATCCGGGGCAAACCCGGAATTTGAGGAGATCTGAAAACAGATAAACCAATATCCGTATAGGACAAGTGCTGATAGTTATCTTCCTCGGAAATACTGATTTCAATCCATCGTGCCACCGGTACTTCCAATCGGTACCAGACACTTTTGTTGTGCCCCAGGTGAATATCACTGTCAAATTGCTCACCTGCTTCTATCGTAGCCCGTGTTAAATCAAAAAACAACGGGACTTCTCCATAATCATAATTGCCATTGCCGATAGAGATATCGCAGGCGTCGAAGAAATTATCACAGGCAATTCCGGTAGAAGGCGGCCCGGGAGTAATATTGACAGGCAAAGCTGAACGCAGCAGGTTATTCCCAAGGTCAAGTTCCGCTAAACGCTCATCCGAATTGTCCAGTACATAAATGTAGTAATTTCCGAATATTCCGGAGGGAATGAACATTTGAACCGACTGTGCCAGAGTTGACCCAACTGGCAGCAGGTCACCAGTATTGGCCCTGGTGTACCTTTGACCAACTAAAATGCTGGAGTCTAAATCAAAAACACTTGCCTGGCTGATGTAGACCCTGCTGATCCAATCCTGGTTGAGGGCAATGTCAGCCGTACCCATGTTTTCAAGGTTCCATGCTAATGTTTCGTAAGCACCGGACAGCAAGCTAGTGCCTAATGTTGTAAATTGCACTGGTCTTAGATCAGGTAATGGTGCTGCCAATACATTGATTGGTATTTCAAGGGTATTGTTGTTCTCTGCCGCTTCACTTATCCCATTAAAAATATCTGCCCGAATACGCAGGGTATAATTGCCGGCAGAAATGCCCGGGATCTGTATAAAAGCTGAAATATCCGTACTGTCGCCCGGAAGTAATTCATTGAATTCGATCAAATTCCCACTGTTGTCAAGACCTGTCCGGCTTATTTTCACATCTGCAAGGGTCAGGTTATTACTTCCATGTAAAGACACCCGGTCATAATAAATGCTGTTGACCGGGCCCTCGCCCAGATTTTTAATCCTGTAACTGATCTGTACCGATGAATTATTGGTTACCATATCCGGTATATCGAGTTCAGAAAGAACCAGATCGGACAAACGAATGCCTTCGATGAACAGGGTTGAATCTGAAACAGCATAATTGTTGGCCGGATTTAGGTCTTCTCCGCCGGAAGTCGTCACAATTACATAATAATTGCCGGCAAGCACACCGGCAGGTATGGTAAAGATTTCCTGAATCTGATAACCACCTCCATACCCGGCGAGGGTTGCTGTAGTTGCTTTTTGCCCTACAAAAATGTCGCCCCCCGGCAAGGTATCCAGGGATAAATAAATCTGGTCGGTAAAATTTTGGTTGGTGGCTGTAGCTACCAATCCCTGATTGATGACGCTCCAGGCTATGCTATGTTCCATGCCTGCTTCAACCGTATCCCCGATTCCCAGAACATCAACCGTGAGGTCAGGGATATTTTTAGTGACAAAGCGCTTAACGGAGGTTGTTTTTTCATTGCACTCGCCAAAAGCTTTAACGCGCCACTGATAGCTTTTCCCGTATTCGATCCCCTGGGTTATCTGAAACTGGACCCCTGTAATGTTTTCAAATCGCAGGGTATCCGGCATCGGGGTGGTTGGCCATACCGTCAGTTCATATCTAAGGGCATGTTGTGAAGGATTCCACTTAAACAGGGTAGGAATGTTGACATTGACGGTATTATTTCCCGGGCTGACAGATTCAAAGGACCCCGCCAGAAGGTTATTCAATTTGACCACCATTTGATCGCTGGCAGCGGGACAAATACCGGCAGGGTCATTAGAAGTCAGGGTCAGGATAATATTGGCGTTTGTGCCCGCAGGCGGTGTATAGACCGCATTTAATTGCCCAGCATCCGGCATAAAAAGCCCCCCGGGTACAGAAGCGGTCCAGGTTGCAGTCGTAGCCGCGCCTCCAATAATTCCCCCTAAGCTGATGGTATTCGACCCCGGGCACAAAGGTTGATCTGCGCCGGCGCTGACGATTGCGGGTTCCTGGATGGAAAGAATGAGCTGATCACTTACCACCGGGCAGGCACCGGAAGGATCGCTCGCATTCAGGTTCAGAACAACCTGATTTGTGCCCGGCGGTGGCGTATAGGTTGCATTCAGGGCATTCGCATTGGGTGTAAAGACACCGCCTGGTACGGAGGCCGTCCATACACTGCTGGTTAAGGAACCACCCCGGACTCCGGATAAAGTTATTGGAGTAACGCCACAAACAGCCTGATCCGATCCGGCATTTACGGTTCCGGGCTGGCCTATGTTTACGGTCAGCTGGTCAGATACCGGGGGACATGCACCCGGCGGGTCGCTGGAAGTCAGGACCAAAATGACTGATCCGGCGCTGATGTCCTGTACGGATGGAAAATACTCCGTAGTCAGCGAACTGGCATCACCAAATGTGCCTGTTCCTGTACTTGTCCATAGCCCGGTTGTTACCAAACCACTGATATTGCCGCTTAAGAGTACCGGGTTGCCTGCACAGATGTTTTTATCCGTGCCCGCATTTACTACAGCACTGACCGCAATGGTCATTTGATCACTTACGGCCGGACATGCGCCCAAAGGGTCATTAGTGGTTAAAGTCAGGGTTACGCTGGTTAAGCCGGAAGGAAGCGTATAACTGGCATTCAGCGCACTGGCATTCGGTGTGAATATCCCCCCTGCTGCAGAGGCAGTCCAGGTACTGGTTGTGGCTGCCCCGCCCCGGGTACCGCTAAGCGCAACCACATTGCCTGCGCAAACTGTCTGATTGACACCAGCATCCACTGTTGCTGCAGGATTGATCGTTACGGTCATCTGATCGCTGATGGCCGCGCATGGCCCGGTAGTGGTCAGTGTGAGGATAACGCTTCCCGCACCGATATCCGTTGAAGAAGGCGTATAAACGGCTGTTAGCAACGCAGGGTTGTTGAAAGTTCCTGTGCCGTTTGTTGTCCAGATGCTGCCTGTAGCTGCCCCGCCCCGCGTACCGGCAAGTACAACCGGATTGCCTGCACAAACCGTCTGGTCGGCGTTTGCGTTCACTGATAGATTTATGGAAATCACCATCTGATCACTCTGTGCGGTACAAACGCCTGCCGGATCGTTGGTGATTAAAGTCAATGTTATACTGGAAACTCCCGGAGGAGGCGTGTAAGTAGCATTCAGCGCTGAAGCATCCGGGGTAAAAATTCCTCCGGGTACAGAAGCTGACCACGTTGCAGCAATTGCTGACCCACCCAAACTGCCCTGTAGATTTACCGCACTACCCGGGCATGCTGTTTGGTCTGGTCCGGCACTAACCGTAACTGCTGGGTCTACCTGGATCACCATTTGATCACTCACAGCCGGGCAAGCGCCTGAAGGGTCATTCGAAGTCAGGGTCAAAATGATGCTGCTTACGCCAGATGGCGGCAGATAGGCAGCGTTTAATGCTGCGGGGCCGGGACTGAAAGTACCGCCACCTGCCGAAGCAGTCCAGATACTTCCCGTTGCTGAGCCTCCCCGGGTACCTGCAAGTGTGACGGGGATACCTGCACAAACAGTTTGATCGGATCCGGCATTAATGATAGCTGCCTGGCCAATGGTTATCTTCATCTGGTCACTGGCAGCCGGGCAAGCTCCCGGTGGATCGTCGGTGGTTAATGTCAGCGTTACGACGCCCGCTGCGATGTCAGCAGCCGACGGGGTATATGTAGGAGCAAGTGCGGAAGGATCATCGAAATTTCCTGAACCGCTGCTTGTCCAGGCAGCTGAGCTTACCAAACCACCAATACTGCCTGAAAGAACAACTGGGGTTCCGGCGCACACTGACTGATCAACGCCGGCATTAACAATCGTACTGACGGTTAATTCCAGGGTATCCTGCACAGCAGGACATGCACCGGGCGGGTCATTGGTCGTGAGGATGAGGGATACATTTACTGCACCCGGAGGTGGTGTGTACAAAGCACCCAGAGCTGTCGAGTTTGGACTAAAGCTGCCCCCGGGTACAGAAGCGGTCCAGAAACTGCTCATTGCCGAACCTCCCCGAATACCGGCCAGAGTTGCGATACCTCCGGAGCAAAGTGTTTGATCCTGGCCGGCTGAAATGGTTGCTGATGCGCTAAACAGAATGGCAACTTGATCAGAAGAACCCGTGCAAGGGCCCGCTCCGTCCGGGTCGGGTACTGTCCAGGTCAGTGTGACGGTAGTTCCCATTTCTGAGGGAGCTGCCGTATACATGGCGTCAGCATGGCTGGTATTGCTGAACGTGCCCAAGCCGCCGCTCCAGGTGCCCCCGGCTGCGGGAGTGGCGCTCAACCCCGTTGTACTGCCACAAATGTCCTGATCCACACCAGCGTATGCCAGAGCATTTTGGCTAAAGGTAATGACCAGCTCATCCGAAGCAGCAGCACAAGGTCCGGAAGGATTGTTGGTAGTCAGGGTCAAAATGACGGTACCTGCATTGATGTCGCTGGTTGATGGTGTATAAGTTGTAGAAATGGAACTGGCATTGTTGAAAACGCCGGATCCGCTACTGGTCCAGATGCTCCCCGTTGCCGACCCTCCCAGCGTACCGGAAAGAGCAATAGGATTGCCCGCACAAACAGTTTGATCCGGGCCGGCATTGGAAGTAGCCGGAGCATTGATGACAATTGTAATTTGATCGGAAACAGGAGTACAAACGCCCGGTGGGTCGCCTGATATTAAACTCAGCGTCACTGTTCCTGCACTGATATCAGCTGCTGAAGGGGTGTAAACTGCCAACAGCGAAGCCGGATTATCGAAAGAGCCGGTGCCACCGGAACTCCAACTGCCTGTAGTAACTGCACCACTGATTGTTCCGCCCAGTGCAACCGTATTGCCTGCACAAATCGTTTGATCTGCACCTGCACTCACAGTTGTATTGAAGGAGAGACTCAATGCGTCGCTCGCAACTGCACAAATTCCGGGAGGATCGTTGGTAGCCAGGGTCAATACGATGGAAGCATATCCGGAAGGCGGTGTATAAACTGCATTCAGTGTGGCTGCATCAGGGGAAAAAGTCCCGCCTGGCACTGAAGCAATCCAGGTACCTGTCGAAGCAGAGCCGCCGATGCTGCCATTAAGATTAACCGGGGCTCCTGCACAAATATCCGTTTGATCAGGGCCTGCGTTTGATGTTGCCGGAATGGCAAAAGTGATTGCCACCTGATCAGCACTGCCTGCACAGACTCCGGTACCATCGGGGTCTGCTATCGTCCACGTTAAAATGACCGTTGAGCCAGCTTCAGAAAGGGCCGCAGTATAGTTAGTGCCGGCACTGTTTGCATTGCTGAAGGTTCCAAGGCCTCCACTCCAACTGCCACTACTGCTTGCCGTGGCAGCAAGGGCAACAACAGTTCCACAAATGCTTTGGTCAAGGCCTGCATTGGATACGAGGGATGGACAAGGCCCGATTGTAAACACAGCATTGCTTTCATCAACCTGAGTTGGCTGGTTTGCCAAAGATACCCTGAGTTTGGCGATGGTAGAATAAAACGCTGCATCCATAGGAATGGTCCAGGCGAAGACCCCCGAGTTGGTAACATTACTGAAAAGTGGCATCCAGGTACTGCCATTATTGACACTGTATTCAATATTGACCAGTGCAGTGGCAACATCAGGACTGGATACCCAGGTAATGTTATAGGTATTCCCGCTATACAACAATTCACCACCGTTTGGATAAGTCAACTTGATTTTCTGGGAGCCAAGTTCATTAATGGTAAAACTTGCCGTATTGCTATGACTCCAATACCCCTTATTATCCTGCGTGCGAATGATCACTTTATGGTTCCCTACGGCAAGGTTGTAGGGCAATAATTCCAGGGCGATTTCTTCATCAATCAGGGTATCCGGCATGTTAATGGTGAAAGCAGGTGCGTTACCCGGTCCCTGATCCGTATTGTCAAAAAAGTATTCCCCATTCGTTATGGGGTTATTGGATGAGTTTGAAAACTGGCTTTGATCCCGCACAAAAAAACGCGATACCTGGGTATGGCTCCAATGCCCGGCTGCGTCTTTTACCCTGACTCCCAGTGTATGAATTCCCGCAGGCAGGTTATTCAATGCTTTATCTTCTACAAACAGGACAGGGTTGGAAGCACTAAGGGTCACCTGAGTATTTTGACCCAGACCAGCATCCGTATTGATATAATACTCCGCCACCACAATATTGGAATTGAGGTTGCCAGACAAAGCGCTCAAGTCTTTGACAAAAAAGCGCGTGGTTTGCGTGAGACTCCAGTATCCTGTTGCATCTTTAGCCCGAACTCCCAATGTATGAATGCCTTCAGACAGGTTGGTGAGCAATTCTTCTTCCACAAATAAAGCCGGATTGGATGCTGTAACGGCTGATTGGGTATTCTGCCCCACCCCGGCATCGGTATCTATATAGTATTCAACGGCGACAATATCCTGATTTAAAGTGCCATACAACGTACTCAGATCTTTTACAAAAAACTGGGTAGCTTTGGTATGGCTCCAATTGCCGGCAGCATCTTTTACACGAACGCCCAGGGTGTGATTCCCTTCCGGAAGGTTGTTCAGCAATGCCTCACTCACAAAAAGAATGGGGTTGGCTCCTGTAAGGGTTACCTGTGTGTTTTGGCCTACTCCGGCATCAATGTCCACATAGTACTCTGCTGCAATGATGTTTGAATTGAAGTTGCCCGAAACTGCGCTTAGGTCTTTCACAAAAAACCTGGCAATAAAGGTATGGCTCCAATACCCGGCGGCATCTTTTACACGCACTCCAAGCACATGGATCCCTTCTGAAAGGTTGTTCAATACTTCATCTTCGATGAACAGCATGGGGTTTGCCCCTGTCAGCGCAATCGGTGTATTCTGCCCGATACCTGCATCGGTATCTATATAATATTCGGCTGTGACAACATTATGGTTGTTGATATAAGATCCGTTGAGCCGGATATTGTAAACCTGATTGTACAGGCTATACACGTCCACCTGAGCCAATATTCCATGAACGCAAAAAAAACTAAAAACAGAAACACAGACGAGCCGCTGGAGTGAATGGATTATGTTAAATTGTTCCATGTTGTCATGATTTAGAAGTGCTTAGTTTTGTGGCTATCCATACCTTGTATGCATCTATTCGTTCGGCTGCCCGGGGCAACACGAGCGTGCAGGCACGCAGGTTCAGCAGAGATACCTGCCTCGTCTGTCTTTTTGATAATTGGTATTTTCAAAAAGGGCATCCTGCTCCGCATGCATGTTTCGCGAGGCATCGCATGAGATATCAAGCTCTCCGCAAAGCAAAACCAGGCCGGTAAAGGCAATTTGTTGCAATACCCTGGCTTGGTGAACCAACCAATGTGTGATAATAATTTGGCGGAAATTTAATTGCCGTCGTTGTTCTGGGATACCGCTTTGACCCTGAAGCGCAAAGTGTCGTTTCCGCCCAATACTGGTGTTAGCATGATAACTTCCTGAATGACAGGGTTAAATGGCGTGCCGTTATCATTGAATTCAAGCAACCCGATGGTACTCCCCTGCACTCCCTGGCCTCCGCCAATGGCAGCAACAGTGTTGTAATCTTCCCCATAAGCAAAGTTGACCTTATTCGCTGCGACGGGGTTGCTTTCAAAGACGATGTCTGATGCACCCAGAAAAAGGTTGTCTCCATCCGGGTCTGTATTGATCACAGCAAACGGAGCATTCAGGTTGGCAATAGCGGTGAGGCCCGTCGTCTGGAAGATATTATTTGAAAAAACAGCACCGTTAAAATCTGTGCTGCCAACTGTTGTATTTACAGTCCTTCCATGAAATACATTGTTGACAAACATAACCCCTGTAATATTTTGACCGATTCTGATGGGCGCACTATAGCTACCCAGAAATACATTATTGACAAATTGTACAGAGGCAGCATTAACAACATTCAGGATACTGTAGCTACTTGAGTTACTGTTGAATACATTATTGATGAATAAAATAGAGGCCCCGGGATCATCTATATCCCTGACAAATCCGTTAAACACACAACCTTCAAAAACACAATCCGAGTCGTAATTATTAAAATAAATAGAATTAAGGTCTAAAAACCTGCAACGACTAAAAAGGAGGTTCGTTAAACCATTGTCCAAGAAATTGGCATAGCCTATCTGGAGTCCTATCAAACTACTGCCGCTACTACCCGTATATACATTCATGTAATTTAAATTTGCGATCAAACTTCCCAATCCGGATCTAATGGAACGGTGTCCGATGCCGACTAATGTCAACCGTTTCGTAAGGTTAAATCCCTGATATATTATTCCCGTCGGGTGGATGTATAACGTATCACCAGCACTTGCCGCACCAATAGCCGTTGAAATACTGGAATATTGTGCCGTGTACAAAGACGGGTCGTTAGAAACGGTTAGTATGGTTGCCTGAACTGTGTTTTTTAACCCAAAAAACACAAATAAAAAGCATGTAAAAATGTGAATCTGCTTCATGATATCAATTGTTTTTAACTTGAAAATATTGTTAATTAAAAGCAATAAAAAACCTGCCAATACACATTGCATTGGAAGCTTAAAACAATTCGGCTAATTCACCATTAATTAAAATCAAAGGAAGATTTTCACACCACCAGGTATTTCCGCAAACTGACGTTTACTAAATTTATCAAATAATAAACGCCTGTTTACTAAAATACCCGGCAGTATGAAAAATCACACTTACTTGTCAATTAACAATGACAGCAAAATCCAGGCATTGAATTTAAAAACAACAAGTAACTGACAATAAGTCAATTATGAGTTGAAATCTTTATGAAATTCAACCAGAATTCTGACCAGCCTTGATTGTTGATTATTTGCAGGCAAGTAACAACTGCAACAAATAAACATACTTGAGATATTAACCTAAAAGGTTAACGCAATGGGAAGAAGCGCTACGGGAACCAGTTTGCCATGTTTTATAACATTTATTCATACTCCGGGAATATACCCATATCTTGAGAAGAAATGAATAAGCAGTTTATCCTTGCGATTTTTACCTAATCGCATGATTAACAATAATAAATGTGACAAAAAAATCTGCCACTTGACACCGCATTGTATGGTATAACAAGACTCAATTAGCCAGCACCTGCTCTGATTGACGCGTGAAACAAAATCGTCTGAGTGCTGTCTTTTTTTGTTTGGGTAGCAAATAAAGAATTATAACGGGGGAGTTCACCTGGAAAGATGTAGTTTTCTCTTTTTTACAGGACAAAAATATTATAATTAAGTTGTTTAATCAAAAAAATTAAGTTGTTTTTTTTAAAAAAATATCTTCTGCATTATTTCAGGAATACTGCTCACTTGTTTGCTGATCCGGCAAAAATTGAAAGTATTGCAAAAATTCATGCCTTTTTTGTAACTTTGGCTGCATACTCTTACACTGAATAAACTTTGGTTATGGCCATCGAAATCCTCATCAAATACGTCCATTTTCTTGCCATTTTTGGTATTGTTGCCTCGCTTACGGCCGAGCACCTCCTGCTGAAACCGCAACTTACCCGAAGCGAATTGCAGCGAATTTCTATCCTGGACGGCATTTACGGGATCAGTTCCATTGTGTTGCTGGCCGCAGGGCTGACCCTCTGGCTTGGAGGTATCGGCAAGCCTGCTGAAATCTATACCAAAAACTGGATTTTTCATTTAAAAATTGGTTTGTTTGTGGTTCTCGGGCTGCTATCCATCTACCCGACGGTTTTCTTTTTAAAACAACGCAAAGGCGACAACCGCGAAGAACTGGTTACCGTGCCCCCAATGGTTAAAATGATGCTCCGGATGGAATTGTTGATTTTATTTATCCTTCCTTTGCTGGCTACGCTAATGGCGAAAGGGGTTGGTTTTTTTGGACGTTAGCAGTTGTTTATCATTCCCTGCTTACAGAAAGCACACATACTATGACACACACAACAACACCACAACCCAGGTACATTTTTATTATTTGGAGTTGCTGGAAACGCAGCGACCCTGTCTTCCCTGCATCGGGTTACGAAACCTGGCAGGTGGAAGGTGCTGCACAGGACCGGCTGGTACTCATCAACGAGCAAGCCGATTATGCGGCCCTGATCCGGACGCTGCTGGCTGATGCACCACATGCCAATGTACTGGCTTTTTTACACCGGCGCAGCCACGATCCCGTAAAAGACCTCTCCAACATCACCGGGGCGCTGAAAAGTCCGGACGCCGCTGCTTTGCGCAAAGCCTTTGCGTTCAGCGATGGCCGGGATTACCTCTACCTCAGTGCAAACGAGTGGGGCCTTATCGGCAATGAGGGCCGCCTTTGGTACAGCTCGGGGGGCGAAAAAACGCGCTCAGCAGAATCCCTTTCAGCTCCTCTGACGGTGAAAGCTGCCCATTTTAACAAAGTATGGCAATACTATTCGCAGCAATGCAAGCGAAAAATATTTGAATTCAAGGAAGAATTGCTGTCAGCCTTGTGGACCTCCCCCGCTGCCAACAACGCTGATGCGGTGGACAATCAGGATTGGCTCAGCGTTTTTAAAAAAGAAAAACCGCTCCTTTATGCCCGATTACTTGATCTGGCCAATGAAGACAGTCCGAAGTTTACCCAACTACTGGCCAGCGCTGAACAAAAGGGTCAGGAAAATTTGCGGTTTGGCGAATGCCGGCTCAATATGATGGCCCTGAATGGTGCCGGCAAACAGTACGAACGTCTTGCCGATTTTATCCGCAACGAAATTGTAAATGCAGAAGGTCCTGTACGGATCGCTGATTCCATGCGCACCCTGCGCGACTGTTTTGATGAATTGCTGGAAACATTACCCGAACCAACGTACCCGTAGTTTTAAAAAGGGCAAAGGGCAAAGGGCAAAGGGCAAAGGGCAAAGGGCAAAGGGCAAAGGGCAAAGGGCAAAAATTTCGTAAAATCAATCTGATTGATTACAAAAACATCGAATTATTTCGGAATAAATTTGCCTACTTGCCTCTTGCCAACTTGCCTCTTGCCCCTTACCTTAATAAGGCAGCCAGGCCAAACTAATCTCTTCCGGTGCTTTGATGCGTTCGGCGATGCGCTTGTAGCGTTCGGCCAATTGGCAAAGATAATCCTGCGCCCGGGCGGAAGTATCCTTCAGTCCGGTGAGTGCTTCCACTTTCCAGGAATCGACGAGGTGTTGAATGATGTTGGCGTAATCCCAGGTGGTATAAATGCCTATTTTTTGTGTGATGGCAGAAAAGCGTGCAAAAAGGCCATCGGTGGTATTGCCGCTATCCATCAGGATGGCAGGCATGGCGATTTGTTTGCGCATCATTTTTTCAAATGCGGCAATGGCACCGTCCGGGTCAATTTCAAAAATTTTGGACATGAACGACTTGTATGCCTTTTCGTGGCGGGCTTCATCGCCGGCGATGGTTTTACATATTTTGGATAACACCGGATCGCCGGCTTTATCGGCTAACTTGCCGGTATTGACGTGCGAAACCTTGGTAGCCCGCTCCTGGAAAGAGGTATAGATCATGGCCTGATAGGGATCACGGCCCGATTTTGGGTCAAATCCGCTGCCAATGAGTTTTTGAATGGTAATTTCTACCTGCTTCATATCGGCGCGGCCGGAGAGGTAAAGGTATTTGTTGAGCAGGTCGCCGTGGCGGTTTTCTTCTGCTGTCCAGGCCCGCGACCATCTGCCCCAGCCGCGTTCGGTCACCATGCTGCCTTCTTCGTTGATGCCTTTCACCATGTTGAAGAAGGTCTGGTAGGTGGGCAGTGCCTCTTCGGTAATCATGTTCCCCACAAGCGAAGTAATGACTTCACTGGGAATACCCGCTGCCCGCTCGCGGAGGAGTCGAATCTGATCAAAAGCATTTGCCTGCGTCATATCGGGCAAAAAATCGCTGGGCTGCCAGCAGGTATTCGGATCTACCAAAATGTTATCGACGGCCTCGCCTACGAAGCCCTCCAATTGTTCGATGACCTCCATGTTTTTCAACAATTCGCGATCTTCGGCTGATTCTGCTTGATAAAACATTCGAGTGATGATTTTTGCTGATGGATTGTGGTGTCAGTCGCTTTTCCGGATGGATTCGGCGGTAAGATAGGGCTTTTTTTCGAAAGGCGGGGTATAGACAGCTACTTCACACCTTCCTGCCGGTAAACACCACTAACCGTATGCTCCATAAAATAAGGCTCCCTGCACTCGAATCAGAAGCGGCCTGCATTTATCTTTGCCCACAAATTTGACAACCATGTACAAAATTATGCTGACCTTCTTTTGCCTGAACATTGTCTTGTCCGGCTTCTCCCAGGCGCTTCCCATCAAAGCTAAAGACGTAAAAAAGCTGGCCGGCATCATGGCAGGTGAATTCAGCAGCGAGGCCCAGGCGAAGGCCGATTCTGCCTATTTTCACATCCGGCTTTGTATGAAACCCATCTGGAAAAAGAAAAAAGACGGCTATTGGCTCTATGTGGAACAAGCCGTAGCCGAATCAGCAGCTGCACCATATCGGCAGCGCGTTTACCACCTGTACCAGCAGGATGAAACCACCGTCGTCAGCAAAGTTTACGAAATCAAAGATCCCGCCCGGTATGCCGGTGGCTGGAAAGATGCCACAAAATTGGCCACGCTCACTTTCGAAGAACTGATCGACCGGCAGGGGTGCAGCATCTACCTGCGTAAAAACGCCGACGGCACCTTCCAGGGCGCAACCCCGGAAAAGGAATGCCTGAGCAGTCTGCGCGGGGCAAAATACGCCACCTCTGAAGTTGTGATTTCCCCCGACCAGCTCCTGAGCTGGGATCGCGGCTGGGATGCCAACGACAAGCAGGTTTGGGGCGCGGTGAAAGGGGGATATGTTTTTAGGAAATTGGGCAAGTTGAAGTAATGTGTTTTGCTCCAAAAGCCGTT
>JABWAJ010000063.1 GCA_013361075.1 Saprospiraceae bacterium
CGGCCTGGTCCGGGCAGAGGTCTGCTTTGTCGGGTACGCCGTCGTTGTCGCGGTCGGGCGGCGGGCAGCCTTTGTCGGCAGACAGGCCTTTTTGGGTCGGGCATTGGTCTTCGTGGTCGGGCAGGCCGTCAGCATCTGTGTCGGGGCAGCCCTGCCAGTGGGGTTCGCCGGCTTTGTCGCGGCACTTATCGCTTTTGTCGGGTACGCCGTCGTTGTCGCGGTCGGGGCAGCCGTTGGCTTTAGCGGTTCCGTATTCGCTGGGGCAGCCGTCGCGGTTGTCGGGGATGCCATCGTAATCGGCGTCGGCAAGCAGCGTGCCGCTTCCGGGGTCGGGGCAACCCGCTCTGGCTTTCACGCCGTATTCATCCGGGCAGTTGTCTTCAGCGTCGGGGATGCCGTCGCCGTCACGGTCTTTGGTGGCGACGGGGTTGCAGGCATTTTTCCGCACAAAAATAAAATCCCCACCCGGCTCGTGGCCATAATAACTGCCACTTTCCGGTCTGGGGCTTTCCACCTTGCCGAGCCAGTATTCCAGGTCGCGAAAATGCACGGTTTTCCCATCCCCTCCTTTGCGCAGCGCTTCCAGAAAGCGGGCGGCAAAAAGCGATTTGGCGGGTGTTTTAGCGTTTTTATTCCCAGAAGTGCAGTATTGCCGCCCGGTGTAGCGCATGGTTTTGCTGATTTGAGTAGCGCAGTCTTCTTCATTCTCGTAAGCTGGCGCATCGGGGCCGCTTTTATTCCGGGTGCCGAACGCGCCGGAGTGGCAGGCATCCAAAGCCAGCAGGATATGTTTGGCTTTGCAGGGCGCCAGGTCGGTGCGCAGGTCGTCGTAGCTCAGCCAGGTATCGCCGTAGAGATCGTTGGCTGTGCCGTCTTTTCCTACGAGGTAGCCCCGGTCACCACTTACGTTGTAATAACCGTGCATCGAAAAGAAATACAAAACCTGGTCGTTGGCGGTTATTTTGGCGTTGTAGTCGCGGATTTTATTGCGCATTTGCTGCTTGGTCGGGTTGGCGACCAGTTCACAAACAAAACCGTAATTATCTTCCAGTTCTTTTTTCAGATCGGCGGCTTCTTTGGCCGTTTCCGGCAAAGGCGCCCAGCCGGGTTGGAAAGTGGTGACATAGAAAAAAACAGCGTAGTCCTTGCCTGTGCGAGACTGGGCGGGGGCATTCAGTGATGTCAAAAAAAGAATGAAAAAAATGATGAAACGCATCATGGTTTAAGCTTTGGGTTTATCTGTCTATTTTTCCTTTTTAAAAACCCCCTCTACAATCTCCCCCATAAACAAACTCAGCGCCGATTCCACGCTGATGAACGCAACGCTTGCCACCTCGAAACTCATATTGCCGTTCACTTTCTGAACAACCAGAAAGCACTGCACCAGCAAATAAGCGCCAAACATCAGCCAGGTAAAGGTACTGAACCGTCGGGCTACGTACCGGCGCGGGGCATCGCTCTCCATGCTGGCCCGGAAAAGGCTGCGGAACATCAGCGCGGTGCTGATGACCATGCCCGGCAGCAGCGCATTGAACAGGACGAATGCCTGCGCGATTTCAAACCCTTTAGTGCGCCAGTTGAAAAATACCCAGGCGAATACGAGCAATTTGAAGACGATAAACAAATAAAAAAAGCGCCACTTGAAGCGGTCTTCCCGGATGCGGCTTCGGGCGGCAACCGGTGTGGGGGCATCTGGTAATTCCTGTATCCTGCCCAGCAAAGCCGACGTGATGCGGGCCTGGGCGCGGGCAAATTCTTCAAAGGAAATCTGTCCGGAATGCCAGCCATCGCGGTGTTTGGAAAAGTCGCTTTGCAGGGCAATCAGACCGTTCAGGGTGTCGGCGTCTCCGGCTGCTTCCGCGTATTCCAGCGCTCCCGAAACGGCGTCTCCGAGTTGCCCGTCGGCGAGCAAATCGCGGAGTTCTTTTTTATTCCTCATGGTTTTTGCTGTAAAAGGTTGAGGAGTTTCAGCCGGAAATCGTTTTTGTACTGCTCAAAAAAGTCATCGAAATCGGGTTCCATGTTCATGTAGCCGCTGGTGCGCGGTTTGAACACGCCGGAGCCGAATTTGCCGTCAATGATGCATTTGAGCGAATAGCCTTTGCCGGGCGCCGGTTCGGGCAGGTACTCAAATCGGAAAGTCAGTCGCTCCATCGGGATGGTGTTGATGCTCACCCATTCTTCCCACCAGGTCCGGTTTTCGTTGGTCAGCACTTCTTTGCCAAGATTGGCAACGGTAAACTTGAAAGTTGTAGCGGTGCGGATGGAGTCGTTTTCGATCCGGGGCTTGCGGTCGTTGAGTTCCGTTTTGTAGCGCGGGTGGTCGAGCATGGTTGTTTTGACATGCTGGAGAATCCGGTTGAAAACAGCATCGGGACTTCGGCGTTTAGGAGGCTTAACTTTAGCGGATTGACCTTTTCCGGTTTTGGAGACTTTGAAAGGGATGGCAATTTCAAATTCCTTTGACTTGGTTATGCCGACTACCTTTTGCGTCACTATTTGCCCTTTTTCCCACCAAATCCAGATATGTGTGCCCCTGAGGTAGCGGGTTTCTTTGCTGGGAATGTAGATCTGGATATTTCCCTGCGTTTCCGGGATTTCCATTTTATGAATAAAGGTGCGAAAAAGAAAGGCCTCCAGCGAATCTGCTTTGGTGTCGAAATCTTTTTTCAGGCGATCCCATTTTGCCATTGCAGTATCGGCGTCGGTTGCTTTGAAAAGCAGGAACAATTCTATTTCCGTAGAGTCAATTTTTCGGTTTCGATCTACCTTCAACCGCACGCGCTCCACTTCGAGCACTTCACCAATGCCTTTGGCTTCGATCCACCGTTGGTATTCTTTTGCTTGTTGTTCAAAAAAAGGCAGGTCTGCTGATAAGTCTTCGCGTTGCGCGTTGAGATAAGTCCCGGTAAATAGCAAAAAAAACAGGAACAACGTTGGCTTGAGCATTGTTTCGCAGGTATTATGGTTTTATATCTGACAAATTTAATTGTTTTGTACCGGATAAACAAACCTCCACCACATGACCATCGCCGACCTCAAATCCAACAACCTCCTCCTCTTCGAATGCATCAGCGGCAGCCGGGCTTATGGCACCAATTTGCCAACTTCCGACACCGACCTGAAAGGCGTGTTCGTGTTGCCACAGCAACAATTTTATGGATTGGACTACGTGGAGCAGGTCAGCAGCGAACACAACGACGAAGTGTATTACGAACTGCGGCGTTTCGGGGAGTTGCTGTACAAAAACAACCCCAATATTCTGGAAATGCTGGCCACACCGGACGATTGTGTGTTGTTTTGCCACCCGCTGTTTGATTCCTTTCGCCGCGAAAACTTCCTGTCGAAACTGTGCAAAGATACCTTTGCCGGCTTTGCATTTGCCCAAATCAAAAAAGCGCGGGGGTTGAATAAAAAAATCAACCAGCCCATGCCGCCAGCGCGAAAAACGCCGTTGGACTTTTGTTTTGTTGCAGAAAAACAAGGGGCGGTACCGCTGCTGACCTGGCTCGGGCGACGTAACTGGAAGCAGGAGCATTGCGGATTGGTGGTCATTGCCAACATGCGCGACCTGTACGGATTGTATTACGATGAAACGGGGATGCTGGGTTATTCCGGGGTGATGAAAAAAGAAACGGCCAACGACGTTGCCCTGAGCAGCGTCCCGAAAGGTTCGGACCCCGCCGCCCTGATGTCGTTCAACAAGGAAGCTTATGCCATGCATTGCCGCGCTTACCGCGAATACCACGACTGGCTGGCCGCCCGAAACGACGAGCGCTATCAAAATACCATTGCACATGGCAAAAATTACGACGCTAAGAACATGATGCACACCATGCGCCTCTTAGACATGGCCGAAGAGATCCTGAACGACGGCAAACTCTCAGTGCGACGGCCCAACCGCGAAGAACTGCTGGCCATTCGACGAGGGGATTGGGAATACGATGAACTCATCGAACAAGCTGAAGCGAAATTGGCACGGATCGAAACATGCTACCACCAGTCGCCCCTGCCCGAACGACCAGATAAGGTGCTGATTGAACGGTTGTTGGTGGAAACGCGGAAGGGGTTTTATCGCACTACCGGGCCATAAAAAATTTAGTAAACGTAATGTTGTAGCCTGTGTTTTGCTCCTCTTAATTCAAAAACACCTCATCCACAAACACCCAGCCCGGGGTACCTTTTCCGGGATGCCAGGCCGGAAGTTTGGAAACAGATTTCACGATAATTTTTACCATCCTGACTTTGCGGGAAGCAAAATCCAGGTTAAATCCAGCCAAATAAGCCGGAGCGCCTAAGCCGGAAGGCTGTGCAGGGTTTATTTTTTTAAGCAAAACGAGGTTGTTTTTGGTGCTCCCGCCCCAGACTTCTACTTGTGCGGCCGGCATAATGTAACTCCCGATATCTACCACGGTACTGACAGAAACCGACGAAAGGGTAGTGGGTTGTTTGAAAAACAAAAATGCTTCCAAAGGATTGTCTTTAAAACCCATCCACTTTTTATTCCGGAAATCGGTATCGCCAATTTTGTGGTTTACCAGCGTCCGCGG
Source organism: Saprospiraceae bacterium (assembly GCA_013361075.1). Classification (GTDB taxonomy): domain Bacteria; phylum Bacteroidota; class Bacteroidia; order Chitinophagales; family Saprospiraceae; genus JABWAJ01. Next base: position 4,551 of record JABWAJ010000063.1, read on the forward strand.
ACCCTCGCTTTTGTACTGCGGGTTGGGCGGATAAACCAGCGCCACAGAATCGGGTGTGAATCCTACTTTGTAAAAATTGCGGGTTGCTACATCGCTGCTGATCCAGCCCGGCAAAAAAGTTTTGGTCGTCAGCAGGCAGGTTTTGTCAATGGTGATGCTGTCGCCGTTGCTGACGGGGGATTGGAGGCTGTCAGGAATGGAACCATCCAGGGTGTACCGCACCACCGCGCCTTTGATGAAGTTTTTAAGTTTCACTTTTGTAAAAGCCGTAAACACCTGGTCTTCGCTCTCAATGATGGCGGCATTGAGTTTGGCAACAATGGTATCCCCTTTAAACCCGGATTCGAGGCGGATACCGGGCAATTGTTTCTGCAATTCCGGAAATGCAGCTTCATCAACACCGGTGTTCCACAAATACACGACGGATAGTTCAGGCAGTTCCTTTAATGCGGTCAGATCCGCCGGTTTGACTGCCGTGCCGGAGAGAGATAATTTGCGCAAAGCTTTCAATTTTTTTAGTTCGCCAAGCGCAGCACCGGTAATTTGGGTGGAGGACAGGTTGAGTTTTCGGAGATTCGTAAACTGGCCAATGGCTTTTAAATCCTCGTCTTTTACGGGCATGCGGTTCAGGTTAAGGCTCACAATTTGCGTTTTTACCGCCTCCAGCTCTTTTATCCCTTCGCTTTTGAAAGCAGCAATACCAAAAAAATCTACGCCCAGTGCCGGGGATTTCAACGCCAGCGGATAAACCGCCCGATAATCGTTGTTCAGTTTTTTAACCGTGCTTTCAGGGGCAGCCGGAAAGGCGTAATTGTCGTCTTCTACATTTTTTAAAAGTTCGGACGCCAGTAATCGCAAAGTGTCTTTTTCCGGCAATGTTGCTACTTTTTGCCTGAAATTTGCTCCGTTTTTAATCCAGTGGTACAGGATTTCGATTTCCTGACTGCTCAATTGAGGTTTCCCTTTTGGCGGCATGTGCTTTTTTTCCTCGTGCGGCAGGTGGATCCGCTCCATCAGCAAACCGAGGGATACGGCTGTACTGTCCCAAAGTTTGCCGGTTTTGCCGCCTTTCAGGATCGACGTTTCACTGTCTAAAACCAATTCCCCTTTCGCTTTGGATGCATTGTGGCAAGACAGGCATTTTTCTTTTAAAATTGGGAAAACAAGGTCTTCAAAAACTAAGGCATCCTCCAGTAAAACATTGGCTTTTAATTTTTTATCAACCAAGGGCTCCCATAAATAATTTTCTCCGTGGGTGATGGAAGCGCCCTGATGCCCGGCCAAAAGAATGCTGACGGCCCCACATGCCGCAACCGCACGTGCTGCCCATTTCGTTTGCCGAATCCGCTCGCGATATACATACCAGCCCCAGGAAAGCAGAGAAACGGCAACGCCGCTCCATTTGTGCCCAAACAAAGTAGCCGCGGCATAGCCTTCTTCCTGCGACAAAAACAACCCCATCAGGGCTGCAACAACCGTACTCAATACAGTTGCCAGCAACAGGGCATCTCCCACCGGCCGGTACAACGGGTTGTCTTTTGCCCCAACGACCGTTTCCCAAACGATGACAAGGAGCATCAATACAATCGGGAAATGCAGGATTAACGGGTGCATCCTGCCAGCTACCTGCAGGAGGACAGGTACTTGCAATGTCTCCCCAAATACCGCCAGGAATAGAAGGAGGCAGTTCAGCGTAAATCCGGCATGGTGCAGCAGGTTCTTCCAGTGAATGTTAGGCATCAGTACAAATTTATTTCATCCAAAAATAACCAGCCCAACGTCCCCTTCCCCGGGTGCCATTCCGGAATTTGCGCCAGCGGGTAGATTTTCAGGATCAACCGATCCGTTTTGATTTCCCCGTCAAGGGGCATTAAAATGGCGTGACAGGCAGCAGCATCGTCGTTTTTTGCCGCGTCCAGCACTTTGGTGCCAATCCAGGTAAATTCCTTTGTACCGGGATTTTGGTAAAACACCTCTACGCGCTGGGGCAGGAAGATCCAGGCATCCTGGTTTTTTAGCACATGCACCAGCAATTGTTTGATTTTCTGTGGTTTTTTCAGGCGGACTTCAAGTGTAACTTTATCCTGCTGAAACCCCAGCCAGGTGGGGTGACTATGGTCAGCAATGCCCCCCAGGCCATCGGTAAGTGTTGCGTAGCCTGCACCCCGGTAGCGCTCGTCTGGTTGGTCGTGCAACACCTGGTCAATCGCGTGTCCGCGTTTAAAAAAGGTAGCTTCCACCACTTCCGAAGGCAAAAAACCAGCGCCAAAAACTTTAGCTTTCAGGGTAGTTGCCTTCTTTTTTAGGATAACGGGACGGCTGTAAACCGGATCATTTTCAGTAGGCTCAAGGCCATTTAAGGTGTAATGAATGCGCGTTCCGGCCTGTGCAAACCGGAGAACGGCGGATGCCTTTTTTTCAAAAAAAACCGTCGGATATTTCAACAAAGGTGTTGACAACTGAAAGGTATCCTGGGCTACGGCGAGCAAACAGCCGGCCATGATGAACACGCAACTCAATCCGGTCTGCTTCATGCGATGGGCTCTAATTTGAACGGATAGGTTTTGCCGGAATTCCACTGGGCCACGTACAGGTTTTCTTCATCGTCTACACAAACGTCGTGCGGATACTGAAACACCTTGATGGTTTGGTACATTTCATCGGGTGTTGTGCCGGTATAGGTTGGTTCAGAACCGGCTAAATTAGAAACTACCTTATTGTTTTTGTCTAAAATGGTTACAAAACCCGATTGCATCCAGAGCTGGCTATTGGCCTGTAAAACAGCGGCGTAGAGGTAATCTCCGCGAATAACCGGCCGGCATACCCAGGCGCCGGGCAAGGGAATGGTTTCTATGTAGTTCCCGGTCAAATCATACCGTTTAAAGGCGTTTTGCTGCCGGGAAGTCGCAATCAGGGACGGTTTTGTTTGATCCCGAAGATCCAGACAAACGCCGTGTGCATTCAGGAGGTGCGCTGCCGTTTCGCCCCGGCCTCCAAAATGGCGAATGTAGCGGCCCTGCACATCGTATTGGATGATGAAATCCTTGCCGTACCCGTCGGCTACATAAATATCGCCGTTGGGGGCGATGGCAGTTTCCGTGGGGACGTATTCTTCCGCCTTGTCATATTTTTCTGTTTCTCTGGGGTAATCCAACACCATCAGCACCTTACCGTCAATGGTCGTTTTGATCACCTGGTGGCGGTCGGTGTCGCAAATGAACAGCACATCGGTGCCGTTTTCATTGAACAGTGTGAAGCCATGCGCACCGGGGTATTCCGTTCCCCAGGCGTCCAGGAGCTTGCCGTTTTTGTCGTAAATCAGGACATTGTTTTTCGTTTCGTTGGTCAGCAGCAGGATCCGGCCTTTCTGGTCCTGTACCATTTCGTGGCAATCTTTGACAGGGTTGCGCGCCACATCTGCCTGACTCCATCTGGTATTGATGCGGTAGCGCTTGTTGTTGTGGCCCAGGATGGTTTCGGTTTTTGCCATGATGGCCGGCATGGCTAGTGCGCCAGCCATGCCGAACGCGGTGTTTTTGATGAAATTTCTTCTGCGCATGATGCTGTTTTTATGAATACTTTACGCAATCAGCCCATTCACCACTTTTCCGTGCACATCCGTCAGCCGGTACCTTCTGCCGAGGTGTTTGTACACCAATTTTTCGTGATCCAGGCCCATCAGGTGCAGGGCCGTAGCCTGAAAATCGTGAACATGAACCGGGTCGGACTGGATGTTGTAACCGAATTCGTCCGTTTCGCCGTAAACGCCGGGTTTTATGCCCCCTCCGGCCATCCAGATTGTGAAGCAGCGCGGGTGGTGGTCACGGCCATAGTTATCGGGCGTCAACAGCCCCTGACAGTAGTTGGTTCTCCCAAATTCTCCGCCCCAGATGACCAGCGTTTCGTCCAGCAAACCGCGTTGTTTCAGGTCAAGAATCAGGGCAGCTGATGCCTGGTCAGTATCTTTGCACTGGCCTTCAATCTGGGAGGGCAGGCTGTCGTGCGCATCCCAACCCTGGTGATAAAGCTGTACAAACCGCACCCCGCTTTCAGAAAGTTTCCGGGCCAAAAGACAATTGGCTGCATAGGTGCCGGGCACCAGACACTCCGGTCCGTACATTTTGATGATGCTTTCCGGTTCGTTGGAAACGTCACACACTTCAGGCACAGCGGTTTGCATGCGGTAAGCCATTTCGTATTGTTGCACCTTGGCGTTGATTTCGGGATCGCCGAAGGCCTGGTAACTTTCTTCATTCAGTTGGGCAAGGTGGTCGAGCATGCGGCGGCGGTCGGCTTTGTCAATGGCCTCGGGGTTGTTGAGGTACAACACCGGATCTTCACTGTTGCTGAACTGCACGCCCTGGTGTATCGAATCCAGGAAACCATTGGTCCACAATTTGGAATAGACGCCCTGGCCATTGCCTTTTCCTTTGGACAGCAGCACACAAAATGCGGGAAGGTTCTTGTTTTCACTGCCCAAACCGTAACTGAGCCAGGCCCCCATGCTCGGACGGTTGCCCACCTGTGCGCCTGTTTGAAAAAAAGTCAGTGCAGGGTCGTGGTTGATGGCTTCGGTGTACATGGATCGGATGAAACACAACTCGTCGGCAATTTTTGCCGTATGCGGAAGCAATTCACTCAGCCATGCGCCGTTTTGCCCGTATTGTTTGAACCCGAATTTTGAACTGGCCAATGGGAAAGACTCCTGGTCGGCTGTCATGCCCGTCAGGCGCTGGCCCATGCGGATGGAAGCCGGAAGTTCCTGACCGTGCAGTTCCCGCAATTTGGGTTTGTAATCGAACAAATCCAGCTGTGAAGGTGCTCCGTTTTGAAACAGGTAAATAACCCGTTTGGCTTTTGGCGCAAAATGGGGCAACCCGGCCTGCAGGAGGTCTTCTTCATTGCCCGAAAACAGATCCGGAATCATCAGGGAACCCAGCGCTACGCTGCCCAGACCCAGGCTCAGCTTTGACAGAAACTTCCGGCGGTTCAGATTCAAACCATGTTCGAGAACTTCTTTTTCCATGACTTCAGGATTTAGTAATGGCTTCTTCCATGTTGTAAATGGTGTTGATGGTTTTCATCAGGGCAGCGGATTCGTCGGGGCTGACTTTTTTATCCATTGGGGAATCGCCAACCGCCAGTGTTTTGTAGGCATCCAGCTGTTTTGACCGGAACAGTTGCAGTTGTTCGGCGTAATACCTTTCCAGAATGTCCAATTCTTTTTGGCTGGCCTTTCGGCAAATGATGCTCCGGAATGCCCGGGCGATCGTTCCGGCTACCCCTTTGTTTTCCACCAGCAATTGTTGTGCAAATACACGCGATGCTTCCAGTACGGTTGGGTCGTTCATCATGATCAGGGCCTGCAAAGGGGTATTGGTTCGGGGGCGCTTCACCTCGCACTGGTCGCGGTTGCTGGCGTCGAACACCATCATAGATGGCGGGGGCAGGGTCAGTTTGATGAAGGTATACATTCCCCTGCGGTACAGGGCGCTGTCCTGATCCTGCTCGTAGGTTTTTAATTCTCCTCGGCCTGAACTCGCTACTTCCCACAATCCTTTTGGCTGGTAAGGTTTCACACTGGGGCCGCCAATGTCTTTTTGGAGCAACCCGCTGGAGGCAAGCAAAACATCCCGGATGAGTTCCGCTTTAAGCCGCAGGCGTGGCGACCGGGCCAGGTACAGGTTTTCCGGATCAATTTCGAGGTGTTGCGGGGTGATTTCCGATGACTGGCAGTAAGTGGCCGACAATACGATTTTTTTTACCAACCGCTTGATGTCCCAATCGTTTTCCATAAAATCAACCGCCAGCCAGTCCAGCAACTCGGGGTGAGTCGGCAGGTTGCCCTGCATACCAAAATCGCCGGTCGTTTTTACCAAACCCGTGCCAAAAAACTCCTGCCACAACTGGTTGACAAAAACGCGTGCCGTGAGCGGGTTTTTTTTGGATACCGTCCACTCTGCTAAGCCCAGCCGGTTGCGCTTGTACCGGGTAGTGTCGAAGGGCATTACCGAGGCCAGCGCCCCTGGCCTGACGACATCGGTTGGCTGGTCGTAAGCGCCCCGGTTCAGGATGTACGTGGTGCGTGCGGTATCAGCTTCCTCCATGACGGAGACCGTCACCGACCCCGTATCACGAGGATTAATGAAGGTCAGCACGTCTTTGATTTCCTTTTCGGAAAGGGTCAGTATCGGCGTTTTGGCGGGTTTCGACACACTGACATCCCCTTCAAACCCCGCTTCTTTTGACGTATTGAAAAAACCGAAAACCTGGTAATAGTCTTTTTGGGAAACCGGGTCGTATTTGTGGTCGTGGCATTGGGCGCACTCCACCGTGAGGGCCAGCAGGCCTTTGGTATAGGTTTTTACCTTGTCCAGCACGTATTCCACCCGGTATTCCTCCGGGATGACGCCGCCTTCTTCGGTATATTTGTGGTTGCGCAGGAAAGCGGTGGCCAGAATTTGCTCTTTACTGGCTTTGGGCAGCAGATCGCCCGCCAATTGCCAGGTAATGAACTGATCGTAAGGCATGTTTTGGTTAAATGCATGGATTACCCAGTCGCGGTAAGGCCATTGGGTACGGATGTTGTCGTCCTGATAGCCGTAGCTGTCGGAATAACGGGCAATGTCTAACCAGTACAGGGCCATTTTTTCGCCGTATTGCGGACTTTCCAACAGGCGGTCTACTACTTTTTCGAAGGCATTTTCGCTGTTATCTCCTGCAAATTGATCCATTTCTTCCAGGGTAGGCGGCAATCCGGTCAGGTCTAAGCTGATGCGCTTCAGGAGGTGGTCTTTTTGGGCTTCTTCGTTGTGTTTCAGCCCTTTTTCGGCCATTTTTCCGAGGGTGAAATGATCAATTTCGTTGTTTACCCAATCGGGGTCTTTTACTTTGGGGAGTGCTGCTTTTTGAGGCGGAATAAACGCCCAGTGCTTTTCGTAAACGGCTCCTTGTTCGATCCACTTCCGGAGGATGTCAATTTCCGATTCTGTCAAAGAGCCGAGGTGGGATTCGGGCGGCGGCATCTGCTCTTCCGGGTTTTTCGAGGTAATTCTTTTTATCAATTCTGAAGCTTCGGGCTTGCCCGGCACGATGGCAAAAGCTCCCGGGTTTTCGGGCAAAGGGGCATAGGCACTTTCGGGTTGATCCAAACGCAGCCCTGCTTGCAGTTTATTTTTATCCGGACCATGACAGGCGAAGCACTTGTCGGACAAAATGGGGCGCACATGGAAATTATAGCTGATCCGCCCCGATGCACTTTCTCCTGTTCCCCAATTGTTCCAGATTACGAAACCAAGGATTCCGGCGATAAAAATAGCTGCTGCGAGTGTTCGTTTCATACCGTAAGGGCAATGTTTGAAGGTGTTCGATTTGCCGATCAATAATAGGGAAAAAACATCACTCCCTCAGCATCTTCCTCACCATTTCCACATCCGCCTTCCGTTCCTCCGGAATAATGCCCGCTTCTTCAAGCTGACGCAAATCTGCCAAAAATATTTCTTTGAAAAAAGGATGACTTTGGTTTCCCAAAGAGGCATCTTTCCATTTTCGATATTCCTGCAAGGCTGCTTCTGTTTTTCCCTGAAACAACAGAGCAGGCGCGATTCTGGCTAACATGGGGAACTTGGTGGAATCTAGCTGTAAACCACGCTGGAGTGTATTTTCCGCCAGCGCAAACTGGCCTGTGAGTAGTTGATATAAGGCGAGATATTCGTACGTAGAAACCAATGTTTGTTGGAGATTGGTGTTTGTTGGCGCAGCCTGGAGTTGAGGTTCTTCGGCGGCAGCCCGCTTCTCCCAATAGGTTCTGCTCGATTCGTGTTGTTGAAAAACATATTTTGGATTCGTTGAGGTAATACTGCACGAGGGATTAAGCGCACGAAGTGCCTGTATTTCATCAAATCCTACAGGACTACCACTGAGGTCAAGTCTTTTCAGGTTTTTCAATCTGCCAATTTGTAAAGGCAGGTTGTGGAGTGGATTATTGCGCAGACTAAGCGATTCCAGGTTTTCCAATTCTCCGATTTGTACAGGCAGGCTGGTGAGTTGATTAGTACTCAGGCTAAGCGATTGCAGGTTTTCCAACTCGCCGATTTCTGGCGGCAGGCTGGTAAGGTGATTGATGGAAAGATCAAATGTTTGCAGGTTTTCTAATTCTCCGATCTGTGCAGGCAGGCTGGTGAGGCGATTGTCAGAAAGATTGAGTACTTGCAGGTTTTTTAGTCCGCCGATTTGTGAAGGCAAGCTGGTAAGTTGATTGCTGCTAATACCAAGCGATTGGAGGTTTTTCAATTCACCGATTTGTGCAGGGAGCTTGCTGAGTTGATTGGAATAAAGACCAAGCGATTGCAGGTTTTCCAACTCGCCGATTTGTGCAGGCAGGCTGGTGAGGTAATTGTTTTGAAGAATAAGCGATTGCAGATTTTTCAACTTGCCGATTTCTGGCGGCAGGTTGATAAGTAAACTACCAAAAAGACTGAGCACTTGCAGGCTTTTTAATTCGCCGATTTCTGGCGGCAGGTTGTAGAGGCGATTATAAGAAAGATCGAGTGTTTGTAGATTTTTCAGCTCCTTAATTTGTGGAGGCAGATTGCTGATTTGAGTACTGGAAAGATTGAGTTCTTGCAGACTTTTTAATTCACCGATTTCTGGCGGCACGCTGCTGATTTGAGTACTAGAAAGACGGAGTGTTTGCAGGTTTTTCAATTCGCCGATTTGTGGCGGTAGGTTGATAAGTGGATTGGCTCCAAGACTAAGTGTTTGCAGGTTTTTTAGGTCGCCGATTTGTGCCGGCAGGCTGATGAGTTGATTGCCAGAAAGATAAAGCCATTTCAGATTTTTCAATTCGCCGATTTGCGTAGGCAGACTACTGAGTTGATTGGAAACGACAGAGAGCGATATCAGGTTTTTCAATTCGCCGATTTCTAGAGACAGGCTCCTGAATTGATTGTGATTAAAATCGAGCGATTGCAGATTTGTCAACTCACCGATTTGTGGAGGCAGGTTGATAAGTTGATTGATAGAAAGAGAGAGCGATTGCAGGTTTTTCAATTCGCCGATTTGTGCAGGCAGGCTGCTAAGTTGATTGGCAGAAAGATCAAGAGTTTTCAGGTTTTTCAATTCGCCGATTTGTGCAGGCAGGCTGCTAAGTTGATTGGCAGAAAGATCAAGAGTTTTCAGGTTTTTCAATTCTCCAATTTGTGGAGGCAGGCTGGTGAGTTGATTGCCGGAAAGCAGCAAAATTTCCAATTGCCGGGATTGCAGCACGGTGTCTGGCAGTTCACTTAGTTCTTTATGCCTCAGATCGAGGGCGCCAATGGCCCAATTCAATTTGCTCAACTCTGTTGCTAAGGAATATTGGCGTCCCAGTGTATCTATCAAATAATAAAAGTCACCATATCTTACTTTGGCGTACCCAGTATGGTCGAAAGGCAAAGCTTCGGAAAATTGGTACTCAATTTTGATGTTCAGGTTTTTGTCTATAAATCCATAGCCCATACGTTTATCAAAAGCCAGGCCATACCGATCATTATAAAAATACATTTTATCCAGCACTGCTGCGGCTTTTTGTTCGGCAGCGATGGCCTTCTCTCTTTCTGTTTCAGCCTCACGGTATTTTTTGGAGATTTCAGAGGTAAAGGCCATCAGTTTTTCATCAATTTCTCTACTTTTTTCCGGGCAGTGTTCCCGGGCAGCGACTAATTGAGTGAAGGCTTCTTCAAATGCACCTGCTTTCCAGCGGGCATCTGCGTTTTGTACCAGGGCGGTATACTGCGGGCAATTTTGGGCAATGACAGTTGTGGCAAACAACTGGACAACAACAAAAAGTAAAGAATGATGCATGGGTTATTCTTTTTAGTTGATACTAGTTCTTATAGGAATATTAACGCAACTATAACGTTTGTAATTTACAATAATCATAATATTATACCCCCTCATTAATCCTTTTCTGACTTTTACAGTCTATCCCCAAAATCACAAAACCTTCACCTATGTCCAAAACCACCTTTGCCCTGGCCACCTTACTGGCTCTCAGTTTTATCGCCTGCCAAAAAGAAGAACCGACGACCACAGACCCACTCAGCGACCTTAATCTGCCCGAAACGCCTTACGACTATGCGACCCTTGCTTTACCCGCTCATTTTCAAAACAATGCAGGCGGGCCGTTGCCCACTTCCGTAAACGGCATTGACAACACGCCCGCAGGCAACCCGATTACCAATACCGGCGCAACGCTGGGCAGGGTGTTGTTTTACGACAAAAAACTCAGCGCCAACGGCAAGGTTTCCTGTGCTTCATGCCACAAACAGGAATTCGGCTTCAGCGATCCGGACAAACTGAGCAAAGGTTTCGACGGAGGCTTCACCCGCCGCCATTCCATGACCCTGATCAATGCGCGATTTTACCAGCGCGGTCGGTTTTTCTGGGACGAACGGGCGGCTACCCTCGAAGAACAGGTGCTGATGCCGTTTCAGGATCCGGTGGAAATGGGCATGACGCTCGACCAGGTCGTTGCTGCTGTGGAGGCGCAAACTTACTACCCAACGTTGTTCAAAGATGCTTTTGGCGATGAAACCGTCACTTCCGACCGCATTGCCGATGCGCTGGCACAATTCGTACGGAGCATCGTGAGCTACCGCAGCAAATACGACACCGGCCGGGCAATGGTAAACGGCCCCGGCCCAAATTTTCCCAATTTCACAGCTGAAGAAAACTTAGGCAAGCAATTGTTCATCCTGCCCGTTCCGAATGGCGGCGGCGCGTGTTTTGGCTGTCATACTACCGAAGCATTCGTGAGCGCCAACCCCGGCCCGCAAAACAATGGTCTGGATGCCACCTCTACCACCGACCTCGGTGCGTTTGAAGCTTTCCCGGGTATTCCCATTTTCGAGGGGCGCTTCAAAACAAGTAGCCTGCGCAACATCGCCCTCACGGCGCCCTACATGCACGACGGGCGTTTTGCTACCCTCGAAGAGGTGGTGGAACACTACAACAGCGGTATCCAGGCACATCCTACGCTTAGCGCGGCGCTGACCGATGCCAATGGCGATCCCGTGCGGCTGAATTTTACGGACGCCCAGAAAAAAGCGCTGGTGGCTTTTTTGCTTACGCTGACGGATGAAACCGTGGCTACAGAGGAGAAATGGGGAAACCCGTTTGTGAAGTAGGGGTAAAGGACAAGTTGGCAAAGGGCAAAAGGCAAGGGGCGAGAACAGTCTTTGGACTTCCATCTAAGCTTCCTTTTATTCAACCGCTTTACTGCCGAGCGTAGGCAGTGCATATTTTGCTTGTGCATTTGACTGGAGTCCTGCTGGAATTTAGCCGGATGGTCATTGCTCCTGGTTTATTTCTACTTTTTGAG
>JABWAJ010000064.1 GCA_013361075.1 Saprospiraceae bacterium
GGCAATGGCTTCCAACTTTTGGTAAAAACCGAGCAAGGGGCTTGAAAGTGTTGAAAAATATTTTGATATTTGCCGAAGGAATTAAGACTACTTCTAACTCAAGTATAAAAATCTAGTTTTTGGGATTATGATTATGGCTGGATAGTGTACGCTATCCGGCTTTTTTATTACTGCGAAACTGTGTTCTACAAAATTTTTCTCAAGCCTGTCCTCTTTCTGTTCCCGCCTGAGCGGGCGCATCAGCTCACCGTTGGTGCTTTTCGCCTGTTGTTGCGCGTGCCCTTGCTCAACGGCTGGGCACGAAGCTGGTATCGTTTTGATGACCATCGGCTGGAACGCCGTTTTTTAGGACTTCATTTCCAAAACCCGGTAGGGCTTGCTGCAGGCTTCGATAAAGACGGTAAATATTTAGATACCATGGCGGCGCTTGGATTCGGTTTCATCGAGGTGGGAACTTCCACACCTGTTGGCCAGGCCGGAAACCCACAGCCCCGGTTGTTTCGCTTACCGCAGGACGAAGCTCTCATCAACCGGATGGGCTTCAACAACGAAGGCGCAGAAGCACTGGCACAACGCCTGCAGGAAAAACGCCCGCCAGGCCTGATTGTCGGCGGCAACATTGGCAAAAATAAAAATACGCCTAACGAACAGGCCATTGATGATTACCGCCGGGCATTTGATCAGCTTTTCCCTTTTGTAGATTATTTTGTGGTCAATGTAAGTTCACCCAATACGCCCGATTTAAGAGCCCTCCAGGATCGGGAACCGCTCACCCGGTTGCTGGGCGATCTTCAGCAGCTCAACCGCGCACAGACCGCTCCAAAACCCATTCTGCTCAAAATTGCACCCGACCTGAACGATGCCCAATTGGACGACATCCTCGACATCGTACAGGAAACAGGCATTGCCGGCGTGATCGCCACCAATACCACCACCAGTCGCACCAACCTCAACACGCCAACCACCTACCTGGAAACCATCGGTGCCGGCGGCCTGAGTGGCAAGCCCGTAAAAGAGCGCGCTACGGAGGTAATCCGTTATCTGTATCAAAAATCCGGAGGCCAACTTTTCATCATCGGGGTGGGGGGCATCGCCTCCGCGGAAGATGCACTGGAAAAAATCGAAGCGGGTGCCAGCCTCATTCAGATTTATACCGGTTTGATTTATGAAGGGCCGGGGTTGGTAAAACGCATTAAACGGGGGATACTGGAAAGGAGCTAACCAAAACCCAGCCATTTACTCCTTGTTACGTGGGATATTTCCACTTACTCGTCAAAACCGGGTTTATCCTTTCTTATTTCATAACACAATTCCACCATTCCGTTTTTGTAGGCCGTCACGTCTTTTAGATGCAAGGCTTGTTCTAGCCCTACCTGGTCAAAAAACGGGGTTCCATCACCTAAAATGACAGGTAAAACAGATACGCGTATCTCGTCGGCCAGATTTAACCGGATAAAGTCTTTGGTGAGCATTGAACCGCCAACAACCCAAACATTCTTATAGCCAGGCTTGAGTCTTTCCTGTACCAGCTTGCTCAGGTCACCTGCATAAAATTCAATGTTCTGTCTGTCGGTTGGTAAAATTCTGTTAGTCAACACGATTGTGGGCGTGTCGCCGTATGCCCAGCCATAAGATTTTGAAAGCTCAAAGGCGAGTTCATAAGTCCGTGAGCCCATTACATAGCAGTCTATCGTTTTAAGGAATTCTTCCGGATTCTGCGCTGCAACTCCTTTCTCGTAGTAGTCCGTTGTTTCAAACCACGAAACGCTGTTGTCTTTTTTTGCGATCATGCCGTCAAGGCTTGAAACCATGTGTATTGTTATGCTGAAAGCGTCTGGTGGCATTTGTCGGTAGAAAACTTTTTTGTGGTAATTGCCGGAGCCTGAAACGCTGATTCCTGGAGGTTGCAGCGAGCGATTTTAACGGGTGAGAGGTCAGTCGCAAACGGAATGATTGTTCACCAGTTTATGTCCAGCCCTTCAAATTTAGCCGTATCATTTGTTACCCACTGGTTATTTTTAAACCCGTATCTGACGTCAAATTTTCTGGTTTCTTTGATGTTTCGGGTTGACCCCTCGTCAAGTTCACCATCTTCTACGGTATAATGGACAACGAGATTGTCTTTTTTTAACTCCATGGTCGAACTAAATCGCTGGAATTGTTCGCCAAGTGAACTCCAGTACCACTGGGGGATTGAATGTTGTGCATCCTGGGGCAGAATTTCTTTAAAAAGGTAAAGATAACCCGCACAATATCCTGAACCAGTCCCACAGGTTATCAATCCAAAATAATCCCCCAACTTGCTAAACCCTTCATAATAATTGTCCAAACAGCAGGAATAGTTGCTATGGAAAAACCTTTCCGATTTTAATATTTCTCCTGTTGGGGATAACTCCAGGAGCAAATGGGTTTCAAAAGAGTATTCCTTTGTCAGGTCAATGGAACAATAAAAATAATTACCGGTTTCGCTCACCTGATAATATTTGCCAATTGTATCATTGTCTTCCGCTTGATCCCAAAACGAATCTGTTGTGTCCGTCAACGAGTTGGCCAGTAAAAAAGGGAGCCCATTTTTTTTGATAACGAAACCCGAGTCCCGGGATAGAATTAACCTGGAATATTGAGTTTTGTTATGCTCAATATGGGGGGCTTTATTGTCCTGTTTGCTATTGCAGGCAAATAGTTGTATTAAAATGATTATTGTGAATAAATGTCGCATGGCCTGGGTATTAATGGCGTGGCGCTTGGCGCGATGACAGACTTTTAGCAAAAATGCTGGTGCTTCATTATAGCAAACTCACCCCCTCTTTCCCAATCCGGATCGTCCTTGTTTCGTCCGTCCTTGCGCTGAGGTCGGTTGAACCATTTTCCAATTTCAGTACCCCGCGCGGGCAAACTGCTGCACAAATGCCGCAACCCACGCAAGAGGCACGCACCACGTTTTGGCCGCGCTGCGCATAGGCGCGCACATCAATGCCCATTTCGCAATAAGTGGAGCAGTTGCCACAGGAAATGCACTGCCCGCCGTTGGTGGTGATGCGGAAGCGCGAGAAAAATTTTTGCTGCAACCCCAGAATAGCTGCCATCGGGCACCCAAAACGGCACCACACGCGGCTGCCCATCAGCGGATAAAAACCAACACCGACGACGCCTGAAAAAGCGGCACCTATAAGAAAACCATACACTTTTCGGAGTTCAAAGCTGTTGATGAACAGGATGTGTTTGGCATCCGAAAAAGTATTGATGAGCAGAATGCCGCCAATGATGACCGATACGCCGCCAACCAACCACGCGGTTTGGTCTTTCAGCCCCTCAAAGCGTTTGCGGAAAGCAAAAACCAAACCACCCGCAACGAGGAAAAAAGCGGCTGTTCCCCACGCAAATGCATCTTTCCCGATCCAAAGTTTGCCGTCGTTTTGCGCTAAGTAAGAATAAATGACAGCCACAGTCATAAGTGTGACAAAAACCAGCACACTGTGGATGAGCCAGCGCTCTATTTTCCAGGCGTTCAGGCTTTTATCGGATAATTGCCGGAAGGGGTCACCTGCTGTTTCTGCCAGGCCACCGCAACCACAAACCCAGGAACAATACCAGCGCTTGCCGTAGAAATAGGTCAATATGGGCGAAATCAGGAAAATCATCGCAACACCGAAAATGAGCATGAACAGGCCAAAATTGCCGCCTTTCAGCAGGTTGCCGAGGTGCCAGTCAAAGAAAAAATCGTAGTTCAGCGGCCACATGTTTTTTAAATCCTTATCGAAATAAGGCTTGCCGCTGTTCAGCCGTTCCAGCAATTCGGGAATGAGAAACGCAAAACCCGTCTGGAAAAACATCACCGAGATGGTGCGCACCACCTGGTAGCGGTTGTGGCGGTATTTGAGGATGAACTTGTACCCCATCGCCAGGATGGCCACGGTGTACAAGGTGCCGTAGACAAACCACTGACTGGCCGGATTGCCATTAAGCAACCTGCTCAGCGGGTCGAAAAAAGCAACCAGGCCACTGTTCGGTACGTCTTTCGACCCCAGCCCGAGGTACTGCGGAAACCAGTACAGCAATACATAAAAGCCGGTGAGCACAATGCCAATCAGCCAGGCGACGGCACCTTTGCTTGAAATAGAGCGCAACCACACGCCATTGTTTTTGATGCCTTCCGGCAAATGCAGGTAAAGGCCCCGCGCGTGGATGACGGTTCCTGCCGCCAGCAAAATCAAAGATACCGCCAGCAAGCCGGGGGCTGCAGGCAGTTTGGCACCAAACCATGCCGCTGTAATCAAAAGCAGGCCAAGGCCGACCAGTCCAAGCCCGACTTTTGCCGAAAGGCGCAGGCCATGCGGTTGTGCAATTGAAAGACTGGTATCGTTATGAGCATTCATTTGAATGATTTTTTTGTTGATGTATGGTTCCAGGGTAACCGCGAGGCACGCGCCCTGCCTTCTTACCCTCTGCTTTCTACTGCTCTCCCCTTCAGGAACTGAATTACCTCATCCAATCTACCCTGCCTCTTTGAAGCCAGGTTACGGCCCGACTGGCGATTGTACACGGCAATAACTTCCTTTTCGTAAGTCTTGAAAAACTCAGGATCAAAATTTGCTAAAGCTAAGTTTTGCAGCACCGTTTCCACCGGCGTTTTTTCGCGCAGCCATTTGTTGCACACCTCGTGGCGGTAGCGTACGCCCATCAGGTTGAAACCCAGCACCGAAGAAGTATTTTTGTCGTAAACGATGCGCACACTTTTCCGGCCTTCCGGGTGTTCCCAATAAATGGAGACGTGGCTTTCCGGTGCCCTGGCCTGGATATCACCATATACCTGGTATTCGATGTCGATAAATTTAGCGGAGTTGAACCAGATGCCGGGGTTGTACCGTTGACGGTTGATGGTTGACGGTTGACGGTTGACGGCCGTGTCTGCGACGATGTTGTAAGCCACAGTTTCGCCCATCATGCGCCCCGTGTACCAAACTGCTTCGATGGCCCTGCGGCCGGGTTGGGGTTGCCGCAACTCTACACAATCGCCGGCAGCGAACACGTCAGGCAGGCTGGTTTGGAGGTATTCATTTACCAGGATGCCGCGGTTGGTTTCCAAGCCGCTGTCTTTCAAAAAATCAATATTGGGACTAACTCCGGCAGTAAGGCCAACATAACCGCATTCGATGCGCTCGCCTTTGTCGGTGATCACTGCACAGACCCTGCCGGTGCCATCATCTTCGATTTCCTTTAACCCTGTTTGAAGACGCAGGTCAATGCCATTTTCCCGGATATGGCGGTTGATCATTTGCGATTCTTCTGCGGGCAGAATGCCATCCCAGTAGCTGGTTTCACGCACCAGAAAAGTGACGGGAATGTGACGGGAGTGGAACATTTCAGCCATTTCAATGCCGATGAGACCACCACCGACAATTACCGCGCGCTTCAGGCCGGGGCTGTAAGCTTCCATCGTTTCCAGATCCTGGTAGTGGTACAGCCCGCTCACCCCTTTTAGGTCCTGCCCGGGCCATCCAAATTTATTGGATTTGGAGCCGGTTGCCAGTAAAAGTTTGTCGTAAGCAAGGGTTTCTCCGCTATCGAAGTGCAGTGTTTTTGAGCCAGCGTCCAAACGTTCTACGCGGGCGCGCTTGAGGTCAATGCGGTTTTTTTTCCAGAATTGCGGCTCGTAGGGCTGGGTGTCTTGAAAACGCATGTGGCCCATGTAAATGTACATGAGGGCCGTACGGGAGAAAAAATGGTCCGTTTCGGAAGAAACCACCGTAATCTGGTAATCGCTGAGTTTGCGGACGAATCGCGCAGCAGTGATGCCGCTGATGCCGTTGCCGAGGATAACGACGTGCATGAAAGTTAGGTTTTGGCGCTTGGACAACCACTTCATTATGGTCATCTCAAAGATATACGATAAGCGTGACGATTGGGATTATTTTTGAAGTTGCAAAAATAAGACAGCAGGACAACCGGGAGTTGTCCTGCCAGCGACAGTTGCACCAGTTTAATGCGCAGTTAAGAAGTATAAATCGTTGAGAATTAAAGAAAGAGGGAGATTTCCGTCAGCAAAATTTTCCCTTCATAAAATGCCTTGCCCACAATAGCGCCATAGCAACATAAATCGCGCAGGGTTTCCAATTCTGCTAAAGAAGATACGCCCCCGCTCGCAATGAGTTTCAGTTCGGGATAGCATTCCGTCAGTACGCGGTAAGTATCCACTGAGCTGCCTTGCAGCAGGCCATCTTTTGATACATCGGTGCAGATTGCGCTGCGCACTCCCTGCGCCATCCAGTGTTCAATGAAAGGGCGCAAAGCCTGTTCTGTTTCCTCCTGCCAGCCACTCACCGCAATGTTTCCATTTTTAAAATCTGCACCAAGGATGATGCGCTCGCTGCCGTATTGTTCCAACCAGGAGAGAAATGTCTCCGGCGCCTTCACGGCAATGGTACCCCCTGTTATTTGTTTAGCCCCACACTCGAAAGCAATGCGCAGGTCTTCGTCCGATTGCAGGCCGCCTCCAAAATCAATCTGCATCGCCGTGTGGGTAGCTAATTTTTCAAGGACCCGGTAATTGATGATGTGACCGGCTTTTGCACCATCGAGATCCACTAAATGAAGGTGCTTCAATCCGGAATCCTGAAAACGGAGCGCTACTTCGAGCGGGTCTTCGTTGTATATTTTCTTCTGTGCGTAGTCGCCCTGCGTCAGGCGTACGCATTTTCCGTCTATGAGGTCTATGGCGGGTATGATTATCATGGGTTTCGTCGTTAGGGCAGAAAATCTTCTGCCTTAGGTGGGGCAGAAAATCTTCTGCCCGCACGGAAAATTTTATAAATCAATAAAGTATTTCAAAATGCGCGCTCCGGGCTGGGCCGATTTTTCGGGGTGGAATTGTGTCGCATAAAAATTGTCTTTTTGCACAGCTGCGCTGAACGGCTGAACATAATCTGTAATGGCAATTGTATAAGGCCCTGGTTCTACGTAATAGCTGTGCACAAAATAGACGTATTGATCTTCCAAATCGGACGAAAAAAGACCGCTTTTCAATTGGTGGATGGTGTTCCAGCCCATGTGCGGCACTTTTTCGCCAGCCTGCGGCCGGAAGCGCAGTACTTGCTGCGGGATCAGCCCCAAACATGCCGTATCGCCTTCTTCAGAATGTGTACAAAGTAATTGCATTCCGAGGCAAATACCCAGAACGGGCTGCGTCAGGTTTTTGATGACTTCGTCTAATCCGTGTTCCCGCAAATGCCGCATGGTGCCCGCTGCTTCGCCAACACCCGGAAAAATTACTTTGTCCGCAGCCGCGATGCGCTTCGGGTCAGCCGTCAGCGTGGCAGAAATGCCGAGGCGCTCCAGCGCGTACAGCACCGAGCGGACGTTTCCCGCATTGTAATCAATGATGGCAATATCAATCATTAGATTTCAGGCTTTAGATTTCAGACAGCAGACTTTTGGCTCCACCTTTTATCACAACATCCCCTTCGTAGTTGGCAGCACAGCATTTTCGGGATCACGCCTCACGGCCATTTTCACCGCTTTGGCGAAAGCCTTGAAAATAGCCTCAATTTTGTGGTGCTCATTTTCGCCTTCTGCCTGAATGTTCAGGTTGCAACGCGCAGCATCACTAAAAGATTTAAAAAAGTGAAAAAATAACTCGGTTGGCATCTCCCCGATTTTCTCCCGACGGAAATCCGCTTTCCAGACCAACCACGGCCTGCCGCCAAAATCTATCGCTACCTGGGCTAAACAATCGTCCATTGGCAGGGTAAAGCCGTAGCGTTCCAGGCCGCGCTTGTCGGCAAGAGCTTTGTCAAATGCGGCCCCCAATGCCAGAGCTGTATCTTCTATGGTATGGTGTTCATCAATATGCAGATCGCCTTTTGCCTTAATTTCCAGGTCGCAACCCGAATGGCGGGCCAGCTGGTCGAGCATATGGTCGAAAAAACCGAGGCCGGTTTGGTTATTGGCCTGGCCGCTGCCATCTAAATTCAGTTGTATAAAAATATCGGTTTCTTTGGTCGTTCGTTGTACTTCGGCAATTCGGGGTGGCAATTTCAGGAAATGATAAATATCGAGCCATTGAGTGGTCGCTAAAGCAATGACGGATTCCAGCGCAGCAACCTGCTCCGACACCTCATTTGCGCCAAGCGCCGGATCCCCGTTGAGCCAGATACCCCGGCAACCGAGGTTTTTTGCCAAAGCCATATCTGTAAGCCGGTCGCCGATGACAAACGAGTTGGCCAAATCGTAATCACCTTCGAAGTATTGGGTCAGCAAGCCGGTATTTGGTTTTCGGGTAGGTGCGTTTTCGTGGGCAAAGGTGCGGTCTACATGAATGGCGTCAAACTCAATTCCTTCATTTTCAAAAGCTTTTAAGATAAAAGCTTGCGTGGTATGAAATCGGTCCTCAGGATAAGCGGGTGTGCCCATGCCATCCTGATTGGTGACCATGATCAGGCGGTAATCGAGTTCCTGCACAATCCGGGAAAGATATTGGAAAACCATTGGGTAAAAAACGATCTTTTCCAAAGCATCCACCTGGTAATCGGCAGGCTCCAGAACGATGGTTCCGTCGCGGTCGAGAAAGAGCAGCTTTTGCATGGGTGTTTTATTTTTGCCTGCAAAAGTAGGGAAAAGGGGGCTTTGAGCTCCAAATCGGGCCAATTTTCGATCAGGAATAACACCCCTTGCTTTTATGGTTTTCGTTACTCGCCCGATAGCAGGGTTCGGGATGATGAGAAAATGTAAAGCCGTATAAATCTGATCTTGTTCCGATGGAAGGATTTATTTCAGTAAATTATACCAAAAATCAAAAGAAATTCAAAATGAAGCATCTGATTTTTGGCGCATCCGCAAGATCAATTATCTTAGCGTCAATTGTACACAATGCCTAATTGCTTACTTCATAAAAAACGCACATGATCCGTTACTTTTCCCCCGCCTGGAAAGGATTGCTTTTTGCAGCCGCTTTTACAGCCTTATTTGTATCCTGTAACAAACGCCCCGGCGCACCTGCCGTTCTGGTATTTTGCAAAACGGCGGGTTACCACCACGAATCCATTGCCGATGGCATTGTCGCCATCCAAAAATTAGGTCAGGAAAACGGGTTTACCGTAGATACCACCACCAATTCAGCCTGGTTCAGAGACGACACCCTCTCCAAATATTCGGCAGTCGTTTTCCTGAGTACAACCGGCGACGTGCTTGACCACTATCAGGAAGCTTCGTTTGAACGCTATATACAGGCAGGTGGTGGCTACGCAGGCATCCATGCGGCGTCGGATACAGAATACGAATGGGGTTGGTATGGCCGCCTTGCGGGCGCTTATTTTCTGGAGCACCCTGGGATGTCCGACACGTTTAATAATGTGCAGGAAGGGGTGTTACATGTGGCCGATCAGAAACACGAAGCTACCAAACACCTGCCTGCACAGTGGAAGCGCACCGATGAGTGGTACAGTTTCAAAAAAATGAACCCGGAGGTGAAGGTATTGATGACCATTGACGAAAAAACCTATAAAGGGGGCAAAAACGGGGATTACCACCCCATGTCCTGGTACCACTACTACGATGGCGGCAGGGCTTTCTATACAGCATTGGGGCATACCAAAGAATCTTTTACCGAACCTGATTTTCTCAAACTACTGCTGGGCGGCATACAATTCGCTATCGGCGACAACAAGCAACTCGACTATTCGAAAGCCAGGACGTTGCCGGTGCCCGAAGAAAATCGTTTTTCTAAAACCATGCTTTCTTCAGGCCTGTTTTATGAACCTACGGAAATGGCTATTTTGCCCAATCTGGACATTTTGGTCGCCCAGCGGCGTGGCGAAATTTTGCTGTACAAAAACGAAACCGGAACCGTAAAACAAGTAGGTTTTTTTGATGCCTATTTTAAAGCCACAGTGAGTGGGGTAAATGCCGAAGAAGGGGTAATGGGCATCCAGGCTGACCCCAATTTTGCAAAAAACCACTACGTATACGTTTTTTACAGCCCGGCAGATACGTCGGTGAATCGCCTGTCGCGGTTCAAATTTGAGAACGATACCCTTGATCTCAGGACAGAGCAAATCATTTTACAGTTCTATTCACAGCGCAATATTTGCTGTCATACAGGCGGGTCTATCGCGTTTGACAAAGACGGGCTTTTGTACCTGTCTACTGGTGATAACTCTACTCCATTCGACGAGCCGGACAACCCCTATGCCAACCATGGCTATGCACCATTAGATGACCGCCCTGGTCACGAACAGTACGATGCACGCCGTTCTTCGGGCAACGCCAACGACCTTAGGGGCAAAATCCTGCGCATCAGGGTTAAAGAAGACGGTAGCTACGACATACCTGAAGGCAACCTCTATCCCAAAGGTCAGGCTGGTACCCGCCCTGAAATCTACGTGCAGGGCAACCGCAATCCTTACCGCATTTCGATAGACCAGAAAAACGGATACCTGTACTGGGGGGAAGTAGGCCCTGACGCCAACAACGACAGCCTCGATGTGCGCGGCCCCAGGGGATACGATGAAGTAAACCAGGCCCGAAAAGCCGGTTTCTTTGGATGGCCTTTTTTCATTGGCGACAACTACCCTTACCGGCTCCACGATTATGGCACCGGAGCTTCAGGCCCGGCTTTTGATCCGCAAAAACCTGTCAATAATTCCAAAAATAATACCGGCCTGCAGGAATTACCGCCGGCACAACCAGCCTTCATCTGGTATCCGTATGCGGTCTCTCCCGATTTTCCACAAACAGGAACCGGGGGCAGAAATGCCATGGCCGGCCCGGTTTATTATGCCGATATGTTCCCGGAATCAACACGCCTTCCCGCGTATTACAACAACAAACTGATTATTTATGACTGGATCAGGGGCTGGATAAAAGCGGTAACCCTGCAACCGAATGGAGATTTCGATAAAATGGAGCCCTTCATGCCCAATACAAAGTTTAATTCGATTATTGACATGGAAATCGGCCCTGACGGACAATTGTACTTGTTGGAATACGGCACGGGGTGGTTTACCAAAAACCTGGACTCCGGCCTGTCCAGAATTGACTTCAACGCCGGCAACCGCGCCCCCCAGGTCAACAGCATTACTGCCGACAAAACTTCCGGATCCCTGCCGTTGTCAGTCGTATTTACTGTAGACGCTGTTGATCTGGAGTACGATAAACTGAGTTACACCTGGAATATTGGGACGGATATAAAAAAAGAAACATCCGAACCCCGTCTTGAACATACATTTGACAAAGTAGGCGACTATACCATTTCTGTGCAGGTCAGCGATGACAAAAATGCGACGACAAAAAGCAGTTCGATCGGCGTTTATGCAGGAAATGAAGCACCTGTAGTCAATATTGATATTATGGGAAATGAGACCTTTTATTTCCCCGGAAAGCCGGTTCGCTATGCCGTTAGCATTGCAGATAAAGACGACCCTGCTGCGGCTTCGGATGCAGCCAGAGCTTTAGTATACGCCGATTATTTAGACAGTCCGGATAAAGCTGCCCTGCCTGTCGGCCACCTGGTTGCCGGAACAACCATGCCGGGGAAAAGTATCATGGAAGCTATGGTTTGCAAAGCCTGCCACAAAATTGCTGAAAAATCAATCGGACCTTCTTTTGAAGACATCGCAAAACGGTATCAGAAAGACAAAAATGCCCCAACGTATCTGCTTGGAAAAATCCTGAAGGGGGGGGCCGGAGTCTGGGGCGAAACAGCCATGCCGGGCAACCCGGACCTGAAAGAAGTTGACGCTAAGCAGATTGTTGCCTGGATTCAGTCGCTGGCACCAGCTGATCAGGCGAAAAAATCACTGCCGGCTGTTGGCTCGGTGCCGCCGACTCTTGGTAAAAAGCCTAATAACAACGGTGTTTTTATCCTTTCAGCAAGCTATACGGATAAAGGGGGCAAAGGCATTCAACCATTAAGCGGAATGGCTTCGCACACCCTCAGAAACAACACGATGGGTTTTGACAACGCCCGTAACATCGTCAACTATACCAGCTTTGATTATGGCGGGTATCACCTGATGATGACACCAAAATCGGCGGGGTCTTTTAGCTTAGACAGCCTGGACCTTACGGGAATTTCTGCAGCAACACTGGCTATGGGGTGGCAGGTAGCACCGCAATTTGGCTATACTTTCGAATTGCGCCTCGATGGGCCCAACGGCAAAAAACTCGGAGAAGCAGTCCTGAAAGGAAGCGGGAGCAGTGCGCCCCCGAAAGTGCCCTTTCAAATCGCCACGCTGACCATTCCGATTGCCTCGGTGACCGATGGAAAAAGACACAACCTCTATCTGGTCAGTAAGCCCAATGATCCGGGAGAACCCAATCAGGCAGCTTTACAGGGGATTACCTTTATTGCGAAATAAAGGAACAAGGATTTATTTTTCTGAAAAGTATGCTTTTGCAGTAAATGCTCAAATTTGCAGGAAGGTAGTGCTTAATCTACCTTCCAATCAATAGGAGGCAGCCCATGTTCTTTTAAATAGCCATTGGCTTTTGAAAAGTGCTTGCAGCCAAAAAAAGCGCCACCTGCCAATGGAGAAGGGTGGGCTGCTTCCAGAATCAAATGCTTTGAAGCATCAATCAGGCTGTTTTTTTTGCGGGCAAAATTGCCCCAAAGCATAAAAACGAGATGTTGACGTTGATCCGAAAGCTTGCGAATGACGGCGTCGGTGAAATTTTGCCAGCCAATGTTTTGGTGTGATTGTGCTTGCTTATGCTCTACCGTCAGCATGGCGTTGAGCAAAAATACGCCTTGTTTTGCCCATGCGCTGAGGTCGCCGTGCGCCGGTATTGGTAGGCCGACATCTGTATTGAGTTCTTTGTAAATATTTTTCAGGGATGGTGGTGTGGTTACTCCGCGGGGCACAGAAAAAGACAGCCCCATGGCTTCACCAGGATTGTGGTAGGGATCCTGCCCAAGGATGACCACCTTGACATCTTGGAAAGGTGTGCTGTTAAAGGCATTGAAAATCAGGGGCCCAGGAGGGTAAATGATTTTACCCGCTTCTTTTTCGCGACGTAAAAACGAAGCAATTGTCTGGAAATAAGGTTGCTCAAATTCGCTTTCCAGCACGGCCTTCCAGCTTGGTTCTATTTTTACAGTGCTCATGATCCTAAGGTTAAAGCCCTCTATCTCCCAAAGGAGGAATTTGGGTGTATACAGGAAGAAGATAATCATCAGCCCTCAGCCCTATGTATCCCGTAACCAGTTCAGGTGCTGGATGAGGAAACCGGCCCATTAGTAGGCCAGCATGTCTTCCACCGCAGCAGCCACTTTTTCGATGGAAAGCACCATGGTGCGCTCCAGGGTTTCATTTAGCGGAATGGCAGGCATGTTTTCGGAGCCAATGGTGCGCACGGGGGCATCTAAGTACTCGAAACAATGTTCCGCAACCCGGGCAGCGATGCTTTGCGCAAAGGTGTTATTTACCGGTTCTTCGGTTACCACCAGTACTTTTCCGTGCAGACGGGCCTGGGCGTAAATTGCCGATTCATCTAACGGGAAAAGGGTCCTCAAATCGAGGATCGAAAGTTTTCCGTCAAAATTTTTGGCAGCATTCAGCGACCAGTGCACACCCATGCCATAGGTAATTACAAGAAGCGAATCTCCTGCCTGCACGGCAGCTTCAGTGGCTTCCAGTGCCAATCGGGCTTTGCCGAAAGGCACAACATAGTTTTCGTCTGGCTCGACGGTACGGGCTGCTTCCGTACCCCGTACTTTGGACCAATATAGGCCTTTGTGTTCAAAAATAACCACTGGATTTGGGTCGTACCACGCTGCTTTGAGCAGGCCTTTCAAATCAGCGCCGTTGCTCGGATAGGCAATTTTTATACCCCGGATATTCGTCAGTACCGACTCAACGCTGGAAGAATGATAGGGGCCGCCACTGCCATACGCGCCAATGGGCACGCGCAGCACCATGCTCACGGGCCATTTGCCGTTGCTCAGGTAGCAGGAGCGACTGACTTCTGCGAACAACTGATTCAAGCCCGGCCAGATATAATCGGCAAACTGAACTTCCACAATCGGCTTGCAGCCTGTAGCTGACATTCCAACTGTAGAACCTACAATGAATGCTTCCTGAATAGGAGTATTGAACACACGATTGTCACCGAACTTTTGCGCCAACGTTGCCGCTTCGCGGAATACACCTCCGAGGCGTCCGCCAACATCCTGTCCGTACAACAGCGCTTCAGGATGTTTCGCCATGATTTCCTGTACTGCGAACAATGCGGAATCCACCATTACAGTTTTCTCTTTACCTGCAGGTTCACGCACACCACGTTCTTCAGTAATCGGAGATGGTGCGAAGTCGTGCAGGAACAAATCTTCCGGGCGCGGATCTTCCGCCTGCAAAGCGTTGTTATAATCTTCCTGAACTTTCAGGCGCGCTTTCTCTTCGAGCTCGTTCAATTCTTTCTCATCAAATCCGTAAACGATGAGTTGTTTCTTCAACTTCGGATACGGATCGCGACGTGCTGCTTCTTCGAGATCATCGCGGTACCATTCCTTGCGCACACCCGAAGTATGGTGATTGAGCAAAGGAACTTTCGCATGAATCAGAAACGGGCGACGTTCTTTGCGGATGATATTGATTACGTCACGAATTGTTTCATAAGAGCGGAAGAAATCTGTTCCGTCGATTGTACGTGTTTCAAGTCCTTTGAATCCGCGTGCATATTCCGTTGCATCCTGAGCGCGAATTTCTTTAGCGTTTGCGGAAATATCCCATTCGTTATCCTGAACAAAATAAAGAATCGGAAGTTTTCGTAACACAGCCATTTGAAACGCTTCGGCCACTTCGCCTTCTGTGATAGAAGCATCACCGAGTGAACAAACAGCAATCGGATTTTCACCGCCGAAATCTTCAGCCAATCCCTGCAGTTCGCGGTACTTCAACCCCATTGCCACGCCTGTGGTTGGAATTGCCTGCATTCCTGTTGCAGAACTCTGCATAGGAATTTTCGGCATGTCGTCGCGTTTAAGAGACGGGTGTGAATAGTATGTTCTTCCACCTGAGAATGGATCATCGCGTTTCGCCATCAGCTGGAGCATCAGCTCGTAGGGTGTCATGCCGATTGAAAGCAGAATGCTGTCGTCGCGATAGTATGCAGACAAGAAATCCTGTTTTTTCAATTGCATTCCCAATGCAATCTGCACGGCTTCATGTCCACGGGAAGTAGCATGCACGTACTTGGCGGTAATTTCTTTATTGGCCTCATAAATTTCGGCCATTGCTTTCGCTGTACAGAGCAGTTCCCACGCTTTGAGGGCTGTGGAGACCGGGAACGCTCCTGTTTTGGTTTTGTTATCTGTCACGGTAAGAGACATATACGGGTAAGAATCGTGTGTTCTGTAAGTACGTGAAGGTACGGAAAATGGGGGAATGTCTGATTGTGAAGATACGGAGCGCAGCTATGGAGCTACGAAGGAACTTCTGTCCCGCTTTCTCCGGACGTGATAGGTCCGGATCAATCGGGGCTAAGGAGCAGGGGTCGCATTCCAAATAACCATATTCGCATAACCGTTTAAACGGTTGTGCGTGGAAAAGCAGGAAAATAAAAGTCAAAAATATCTTGAAATCCATCGAACTTGCTACAACTTCCCTCTCTCAGTTCGACGGTTATCCAGCTGCGGATTAATACCATGAATAAGCAAATAGCGCACAAGTTCTTCCTGATACGATTCGAAGGTGTGTACCCTCTTCTGAACTGAAATGATTAATTCAACCTTATCCAGATTATCAACATCGACGCTAAATGCATTGAACCCTTTCTGCCAGCTGAATTTCTCTTCTGTCAATTCATTGGCATTG
>JABWAJ010000636.1 GCA_013361075.1 Saprospiraceae bacterium
AATTGTGGCCGCGGTTGAAACCAGTAAGGCTGAAATTGTAATCGTAATAATCTACCTGGTACCAGCCATCAGGCAGGTTTTCATAAGCTCTGAAATCGTCCTGACGGGGGGATTCGCCAAGCCATTGCTCGTTCAGATACCAGCTCACCCAGTTTGGAGTGCCTTTGGAACGGCTGTAAGACAGGACATATTGCGGCAATTCGATGAGGTAGTTTTCTTCCTCGGCTTCGTCAGGTTGGGCTTCGCTGGGATTGCCCATCAACAGGTGGTCATAGCGGCTGTCTTCTGTTGGGGTAGGATCCGGTTCTTTTTCGCAGGCTGCAAATAGCAACGCGAACAACATCCCGGTAAGTACGGGCAGGTGTTTCTGTATCATGTTCAGGTGTGTCAACGTTTTTCAATATAAGCACGCGACAAATGTAGTTAAAAAACACACCTTGTTTTTGAAATATGTTACGATCTCGCAGAGCTATACAAATTGTTAGCTTCTTTTGACTGTTTTGGTCAAATGGCGCTCGGCACGTTCAAAACGGAGGGTTTCATAATTGCCGTCGCCAAAAAAATCAAAGCGAACGATGTTGTACTGGTCTGAAAAAGCGGCCATCAGGATTTCGTTGCGCAGATCAATGGCATAGGATGAAGCTGGCCGGAGGCTTTTTCCTGAAAATTCTACCAGCAAAACAACATCCTGAACTTCAGATCGGACATGTTGGAGGGTAATAAAATTGTTGTTGACTTTTAAATCAAACTGCCTGCGTACAAAATCAGCTACTAAGCGGTCGTTTTCGGGATTTACCTGTGTCAGGGATATTTTTTTGCCGGTTTCTTTTTCTAAAGTTGCCTGAAGATCATCCCAGAAGAATTTAAATTTCAAAGTAAACTGGTTGTTTTCAGGCAGGTATTTAACGTCGCATACACTCATTTTCAGTGGGTGTACGTAAGAGAAGGCGGTTAAACAAATGAAAACGGGGAGGCTGAAAAAATACTTCATAGCGTGCTCACAGGTTAAACATTTCCTATATTTTCACGAGCGTTGTTTGCCAGCGAAGCCGACCCTCGGCATGTATTTCCAGAAAATAGGCACCGGCCTGCAGTTCTGACAAATCAATTTCCCTGCCGGTAAGGCGCTGTGTTGAGACGAGTTGTTTTTCGGCATTGTAAACCCGGAGCAATGCCCCACCCAAATTTTCATCGGTCAGGAAACGGAAAGCGCCGCTGCCGGGATTGGGGGCAATCTGGATGGACTGCGTTCCCGGGGCAACGGTTGCAGACACCGGCATGGTTACCACAATCGAAACGGGTTCTGAGGTGCGTGTGGCGCCATGGTTGTCTACGGCACGGGCTGTAAGTTGATACGTACCGGCAGGAACATTTGCCCAGTTGAACGCATAAGGTGCGCCATCGTTGTCTTCTCCAATTTCAAGGGCATTGGCTAAAAATTCTACCCGGGCAATGCTGCCATCCGAATCGGTAGCAGTTGCCATAAGTTCAATATTGGCGGGTGCAATGAATGTAGCATTGTTTTCGGGACTAAGGATGCTGACATCAGGCTGCATGTTGACCAAAACAACAACTTCTACCGGTGCCGAAGTCGTTTTTGACCCAAGGTTATCCGTTGCTTTGGCGGTCAGGGTATGAATGCCTTCAGGCGCATTGTCCCAGATAAAAGTAAAAGGTGCACCATCTGTATCCTCGAAAAGTTTCTGTGTGCCGTTGTAAAATTCTACCAGGCCAACCGTACCGTCCTGATCTGCAGCTTCTGCTTCGACCACGATGCTGGCCGGTGCAAGATAAATAGCGTTGTTTACCGGCTCGACGAGGGTCACTTGCGGCGCAAAATTGCTTTGCTCCATATACAATTGTGCTACTTCACCATCTGAAAGAGCCCGTTCCCAAAGGATGAGTTCGTCCAATTCGCCATGATGCAGCCAGTTTTCGTTTTCATCCACATAAGCGCCAATCCCAAACCAATCGGAAACCAATCCCGCATATGTGATGTCACCACTTTGAGCCGTTGAAACAGATTTTAAAACGCCATCCACAAATAGTTTCATCGAAGCCCCGTTGTAAGTGGCCGTCAGGTAATACCATTGGTTCAGGTTAAAGTTTTGGGTGTCTTCGAGATAGGTCATGGCACTGGTATTTTCAGAAACCAGGGCGAAAGAAAATTTCTGAGCACGCGTACCCAGCACCCAGCCCCGTTCATAAGAACCATTGTCCTGCAAGCAGCCGATGAACCCGCCCCAGGTGTCAGCTGCGGCTACTTTTACCCAGCCGCTTACCGTCATTTGAGTTACGGGCAGACCCTGACTGGCTGCCGGGCCGCTCCGCACTACAATGGATTGGGTGTTGTTGAATTGCGCGACCTGTCCACGGATAGGAGTATCCTGAACAAAGGTTACGCCCGTGGCCGGTACCACCCCGTCGTTGCCATGGCCGGTTTCATCGTAAGCATCGCCATTGAATCGCCACCAGGCAATGGGCTCCAGCGAAAGCGGAACATTGCCATTCAGGGCATAAAAAGCCAGCGGCTCACTCCAGTCACTCCATTCCAGATTCCGGTCGCGGTAACGGACGCGCAACCAGTTTTTGCCCTGGAATACCTGCGTTGAATCTACCGAAAATTTAAAAATATCAACGCCTTCCTGTTGATTGATCGGAGACCAGTAGGCTGCATTTTCAATCTGGAAATAATCTTCAAAGTCGCGTTTGACAGTCAAAATCAGGTCGTTTTCAAAATCGCCCGTAGCGCCGGCCAGCTCAAATTCGGTAGCATTGTACAATTCGCCTTCCGGCGAAAAATAGACCGAACCTTCGAAGGTATGCGGCAGGGTCACCAGAGAATCTGCAAGGGGCAGCAGTTGGGGTTGTGCAGGTTTTTGTTTTCCAAAGTAGCGGTGAAATTGATCAATCAACACATTTTCAAGCACATATTCCTGGTTGCCAATTGAATAGCACTCCACATCCATCGTGCCCGCATCGAGGTCAATGTCCATGATCTGATACGTCCAGACATCAAAA
>JABWAJ010000637.1 GCA_013361075.1 Saprospiraceae bacterium
CTTCCGTCTTCATGCCTGGCATTTTGCGGCAATTCGGTTTCCTTTTTGGTGTAGAGTGGACCTCCGAAACTTTGAATGCAAGTGGAGAACAGGTACTGCTTAATGAAAACTACTACCGCCTGGTACCTGAACCCAAGCGCCCAACCGGAGCAGAAAAGATTCGACTTTTTAATTCCTCCATGTATCAGTATAATCACTATGGCACATTTTTGCAACTGTTTGCCCGAAGGGCAATTAGTCAATTTGCACCTTATGCCCTGGGCCAGGCAGGCGTTGGGGCATTTGTAACAGATTTGGTTAGTCTTATTTTCAACAGTGATGCACTTCCAGGCCGCTATGTGCAACGGCGCTTTGAAACGGTTCAATACGACTACCCTGCCCTTCAAATAGTGCTGGATGAAAGCAAAACAACGGAAACCTATTCGGGAGGCGGTACGACTACTCAGACTCTATATTTAAACTATCTCCAAACAACGGACAGAGAATTGTTAGTAAACAACCAAACCGTCATCTACTCAGATAGCAATGTTGTGCAAACCCAATATCATTATGCTTTCCAGTCAGGAACACCATTCGATACCATCCTCCTTCATTTACACGACCCTGCGGCTTTGACGTATTTAAACACGGAGGATTATCAACAACCTGTGGCGACGGAAACTTTTGTCAATGGGACAAGAACCCAGATCGGCCTCACTGCGCTGACCCTGCACGGCAGCAATAAATTAGCCCCCCGCGCCAACTACGGTTTACAAAACGGCAATCGGGCCTTCATCGGCAAATTTGGAGGGTATAATGATGACGCCAAACCTACCCACTATTTGCTGGCAAAATTCGGCACGCTTGAAAGCAACACCTCACCTGCTGCATATTTTGACACCATCCACCTGAGCTGGCATTCACACCTTAATCTCCCGCTTCATAAAAGGAAATACCTTGAATTTGAAACAACCCAGAACTACAGCGGATTTTATGAGTATGCCGGAAATGTGGATCATAACGGGGTAACAACCACTTATGAGTACGATAAGCGGGGGCGGCTCGATTTTACCTCTGTTCTGAACGGCCACCAGGTAACTAAATATACTTATACAATAGGCCCCGGCATCAATAGCATATTGATGGAAACCGATTATCAAACAGGAGAAGAGATGAACATCCGTCAGGCAATAGACGGCTTTGGTAAGGAAACTAAACGCACCCGGGAGAATGATGGCGCCATCCTCAATACAAAAGAGTACGACGGTTTCTGGCGTGTGGTCGCCGAACGCAACATTGGCACCGGTATCGTCACCAAAGAATATGAAGCCTCGCCCCTGAGTAAACTGCTTACCACCCTGGATCAAGAAAACAATATTTTCAGCTATGAATACAAGGGACAAACTGCGCCAAGTACATCGGAATTCAAAACCATCATCGTGACAGACCCCAACGGCCATGCAAACGAATCGCACTACAATTCACTCGAACAACTTACCCGAACCTTCAATGATCCGGAGGAGAGCCAGGTCATTTATAGTTACGACCAGTTGTTGCGCCCCTCTGAGATCACCAACCCGATAGGCGAAAAGTTTACCTACGACTACAACGAAATGGGTTTGCTGTGGAAAACGACCGTGCCCGGACGTGGTCCACAGAGCGTGTGGTACGATCATAAATTCCGGCCCGTAGCTTCCAGCGACGGCAACAATCACTATATCCTTACCCAATACGATGACTTTGATCGTCCTGAAAAAACTTACCTTTACGAAACAGGCTTTTCATTAAGCGGTGCCGGGATTTCCAACGCAGATCAGAGCAGTTATTATGAACCAGACCACCTTTTGTCTGCTGTTGGGTATGTCGCAGACAGCAAAACCTGGGTGAATCACACCGAAAACCGTTTGTTGGAAGGCGGCACCCCCGACACGCTCGTGATGGTCATCTCGGATAACACACTCGACGACATTGGCCGCGTCGTCCAAAGCGTCACAGAATATCCTGATGAAGTGGTAAAAACCACCCTGGCACACTCCTCTGCCGGCTATCTGCTGGCTTCTCAACGGGAAATCGTACTTGAAGGCGACACCACCGTCATTGGCGACGAATTTGAACACGACAACGTACTGCGCCCACTCACCCACAAGGTATTTTACGGCGATGACCGGTGGGTATTAGCCAACCGTATGGCCTACAACATAGAAGACCACCTGCTGATCAAGTGGGTGGGTGGCATGCCTATGGAAGACGACCGCTTTTTGCAGGAAGTCAACTACGCTTATGACAGCATCGGGCGGTTGATCCGCATCAACAACACGGGCACCTTTTTCTGCAACATCGAAGAAGAAGTATGTGCCTTTTCTTTGGAACTGACCTTCCCCTTGCTGTGGGAAAACTGCGACGTCATCTCAGGCATCAAAATCAACGGAGAGGTTTATCCCCTCGACAGTCCGCTGGATCTGCTTACCCAACAAAGGCTGATTGGCCCGGCGATCGAAGCCATCCTCCATGCCTACGGCTTGGGAGGCAAAGTGAGCGCCAATTCTGAGGAATACCCGGGCGGACAAACCCTGACCATCCGCGTTAAGCAGAGCAATGCCACCGAACTGAGCCTGATTCTTAGCACGTGCGGCCAGGAAGTGGCCTTTACTGCTGATTGCTGCACCATACCCCCAGCACAGCCAATCCCGAATATACCGCGCTCGCCGGAAGATCCGGAAGTCTGCACTGCCGATCTCTACCACCAGCTCATGCGCTACGATGGCCTTGACATCAATCAAATTACCATGGGTTCGGGTTGCGGCGTCATGATGCGCAACAATTACGAATACGACGGCCTGCACCGCATCACGGCGATGAAAAACGTGTTATTCGGCCCCACCCCGTTCCCGGATGCCTTTTCCAACACCTACAGCTACGACAAGGCGGGCAATATCCAGCAACTCATGCGGCGCGGCATCGTGGGGATGAGCGGCAGCACCCCCGAATCCGACACGATAGACCTTCTTCAATACACCTACGCCGGCAGCGGTGGCGTGTCT
>JABWAJ010000638.1 GCA_013361075.1 Saprospiraceae bacterium
AGCCATCCTTTATCGGATTGGCCATGATAATCTTTATAAACCTGCCTGACAAAAGCTGGCAATTCTTCCCGAACAATATCGGATTTGAGCGAGAAATGAATCATTCCGTCCGACTCGATTATGTCGTAGATGTCAGCAGGGTAATAGTCTTCGACTTCCTTGAGTAGCGTATCGGCCGGGATGCCGTCCGGTAAGTTGGTTTTGGCTTTAGCTATAAAGCCGATGTGGAGAAATGTGCCCATGATACAGGTTGCTAATTAATTCGCTTTCAACTTCTTGTGAAGCAGCCACAACACAGCATTACAGTATGGCTTGAACCTCATATTTTCATCCTTTGAACTGAACTCCTGGATCTTTTTTCTTACAAAGGCTGTATTGAATTTATGTTTTTTCATAGCGAGCACCGCCCCATGGATTGCTTCTTTTCGATTTGATACCAGGACGCTATTATTGAGGTTCAGCACATCTTCAATATCTCTTTGATAAACTGGTGGGTATAGTAATTTTCCATTAGAAGAATATCCAATGATTACTTCACAATTATTCTTTGGATCAGCTGGATGGATCGTTAAACTGTAACTCCGAAAATTTTAGGGAATAGGCGGTACCAAAGCCTCAAAATTGGTAAAAAGTTCTTTAAAATCAATGGTTTGTCGATGATTTTTGCCTACTTTTGTTATTCCGTAAATTAGGGAATATGGAAAAGCAGGCAAAACATCCGGATTGGGTCATACAGCACAAACGTCCGGGCACAGAAATCCGCCTGATAAGCGGCAAGTACTATCTGTATCAAATCAGCAGCCAGTGGGACGCTACGCTCAAGCGGCCGCGGAAAAAGACCGGGACTTATTTGGGACGGATCACGCCTCAGGGATTCAAGCCCAAGAAAGTAGAACAATCCCTTGCGGATGATTCACCAATCAGCATTCGCCATTTTGGAGCGGCGTATTATTTTGAACAACGCAGCAGGCCGATCCTCCAGGAATTGGAAAAACTCTTCCCACAATGGGGGCAAACCCTGTTTGCCGGAGCGGTCATGCGGCTGTTGTATCAAAGCCCGTTGAAAAAAATGCGGTTCTATTATCAGAACAGCTACGCCAGCGTGCTATGGCCCGATGCGCACATGAGCGATAAGGCCCTGAGCGAATGCCTGCGGCAAACAGGGCAAATGCGATCAGCTATTGTGGACTTCTTCGCCCGTTTTTATCAGGGAAGCCGCTTTGTGCTGATAGATGGAACGCATATCCACAGCCGCTCTCCTCTTGACGGGCTGGCTACGCCCGGCTACAACAGCAAAAAAGACTTCCGCCCGCAGGTCAATGCTTTGTTCATTTTCGCACAGGATGAGAAAACGCCTCTCTACTACCGCCTGACAGGCGGCGATATCCGCGAAGTGTCTTCCATGAAAATGGCTGTGGAGGAAAGCTGCCTGGAGAACGTAGTCATCGTCTCGGACAAAGGGTTTTACTCCGAAGAAAATGTAGAAGCCCTCCTGCGCGAAAAACTCCATTTTGCCATTCCGCTCAAACGCAACTCTTTGCTGATTGATTACAGGAAAATCCAACAGGGAGATAAGCAGGCTTTTGACGGCCACTTTTTTTACAACAAAAGACCCATCTGGTTTGTCAAGCAACGCATCCGCATGAGCGCAAGATATTGCTATGTCTATTCCTTTTTGGACGAACGCCTCTATCAGGAAGAACAGCGCGATTATCTGGAGCGTGTGGCCCAAGAGCGCAAAGGATATACCATGGACCAATTCCATCAGAACCAACACAAATATGGAACCCTGTCCCTGTTAGCTTACCTGCCTCGCAGTACGAGCGCCCAACAAGCCTTTGAATACTTCAAAACCCGTAATGAAGTCGAGCAGATGATTGACGTGTTTAAAAATATCCTCAAAGCTGACCGTTCCTACATGAGAACCGCACAACAAATGGAAGGATGGATGTTTATCAACCACCTGTCATTGATGCTGTATTACCAACTATTCAAAGAACTTGCACGCTTGAACCTTTTGTCCAGATACTCTCCCATGGAAGTGTTGCAATACCTGGAACGCATTTACAAGATCAAAGCAAACGGCCAGTGGCGAACAGCTGAAATCCCCAAACGGGCCAGGCTGATCGCCGAAAAACTGGAACTGCCTATTCCCTAAAAAATTCGGAGTTACGGTTTAACTGACGAGGGTTCCCACGTGTTCGCCGTTGACGATTTTCATCAGGTTGTCTTCATGGTTGATATTGAAGACGATGATGGGGATGTTGTTTTGCTGGCAGAGGGTGAAGGCCGTCATGTCCATGACGTTGAGGCCGAGGCTGATGACCTTGGCGAAGGTCAGGTTGTCGAAGCGGGTGGCGGTGGGGTCTTTTTCGGGGTCGGCGGTATAGATACCATCGACGCGGGTGCCTTTGAGGATGACGTCGGCGCCGATTTCGCTGGCGCGGAGGGCGGCTGCCGAGTCGGTGGTGAAGTAGGGGCTGCCGGTGCCTGCGGAGAAGATGACGATGCGGCCTTTTTCCAGGTGGCGTATGGCGCGGCGGCGTATGTAGGGTTCGGCGATCTGGTTCATTTCGATGGCTGATACCAGGCGGGTGAAGAGGCCGATGCTCTCCATGGCGCTTTGGAGGGCCATGCCGTTGATGACGGTGGCGAGCATGCCCATATAGTCGCCCTGTACGCGATCGATGCCCGATTTGGATGCCTGCAGCCCGCGGAAGATATTGCCGCCGCCGATGACGACGGCGACTTCGATACCCGCTTCGTGGAGCACTTTGATTTGATGGGCGTAGTGGAAGAGTTTGGAAGACTCGATTCCGAATTGCTGTTCACCCATGAGGGTTTCCCCGCTGAGTTTCAACAGGACGCGTTTGTACCTGGGTTTGCTCATAACCTTTCGATTTAGCCCTTACTTGCGGGACAAAGTTAGCAAAAATGAAAAAGGCGAACCTTTTGGGGTTCGCCTTTTTGGAGGTCTTAGCCGAGGGTAACGTGCCGGAAGGCTGTAAC